>JAOARA010000150.1 GCA_025211115.1 Roseicyclus sp.
CCGTGGGTGGGCATGACACGGTGACCGCCTATCGCGCGGCGCGGTCGCTGATCGGGCTTGTCCCGCAAGAGATCAACCTCGAACCCTTCGAGAAGGTGATCAACACCGTCCGCTTCTCGCGCGGGCTGTTCGGCAAGCCGCGCGACGACGCCTTTCTCGAGAAGATCCTGCGCCAGCTCTCGCTCTGGGAGAAGCGCGACCAGCCGATCCGCTCGCTCTCGGGCGGCATGAAGCGCCGCGTGCTGATCGCCAAGGCCCTCAGCCACGAGCCGCGGGTGCTGTTCCTCGACGAGCCCTCGGCGGGTGTCGACGTGGAGTTGCGCCGCGACATGTGGGAGGTGGTGCGCCAGCTCAAGGAAGATGGTGTCACCATCATCCTGACGACCCATTACATCGAGGAGGCCGAGGCGATGGCCGACCGCATCGCCGTGATCAACGGCGGCCGCATCCTGCTGGTCGAAGAGAAGGCGGCGCTGATGCGCCGGATGGGGCGCAAGGAGATGCGGATCGAGCTGCGCGCGCCCGTCGCGCATATCCCCGCCGCGCTGGCGGAATTCGGCCTGACGCTGGACGAAACCGGCAGCTGGCTGACCTATGGCTACGACACGCAGGCCGACCGGACCGGCATCGTGCGCCTGTTGACCGCGCTGCAGGAGGCGGGGCTGCGGGTGGCCGACGTCGAAACGAAACAAAGCTCGCTCGAAGAGATCTTCGTGGGGCTGGTGAGCGAAGGGGCCGAGGCATGAACCTGACCGCAATCGCCGCGATCTACCGCTTCGAGATGGCGCGGACCTTTCGCACGCTGGCGCAATCGGTGATCTCGCCGGTCCTGTCCACCTCGCTCTATTTCATCGTCTTCGGCACCGCCATCGGCAGCCGGATCGACCAGGTCGAGGGGGTCAGCTACGGCGCCTTCATCGTGCCGGGGCTGATCATGCTGACGGTGCTGACGCAGTCGATCTCGAACGCCTCCTTCGGCATCTATTTCCCGAAATTCATCGGCACGGTCTACGAATTGCTGTCGGCCCCCGCCTCCTTCCTCGAGATCACGGCGGGCTACGTGCTGGCGGCGGCGACCAAGGCGCTGGGGATCGGGTTGATCATCCTGGGGACGGCCTTCTTCTTCGTCGACCTGCAGATCCTGCACCCGGTCTGGATGCTGACTTTTCTCGTGCTGACCTGCCTGTCCTTCAGCCTGTTTGGCTTCATCATCGGCATCTGGGCGCAGAATTTCGAGCAATTGCAGCTGGTTCCGTTGCTGGCCGTGACGCCCCTGGTGTTTCTCGGCGGGGCCTTCTACTCGATCTCGATGCTGCCCGCGGGCTGGCAGGCGGTGAGCCTGTTCAACCCGGTGGTCTATCTCGTGTCGGGGTTCCGCTGGTCGTTTTTCGGGACGGCGGACGTGGCCTTGGGCTGGTCGATCCTGGCGATCTGCGGGTTTCTCTTGGGGTGCCTTGCGGCAATCGGCTGGATCTTCCGCACGGGCTGGCGCTTGCGCCCCTGACCAAAAGGCGCACCTGCGGTGCATTCGTAGAGGTCGCTTCGCTCCGTGAGTCTTTTGTTTGCGCTTCGCGCGTGGGGGGCTCTGCCCCCGTCGCGTGCCGCGACTCCCCCGGAGTTGTATAGGCCAAGATGAAGGGGGGATCAGTCGAAGAGCCCCTCGGGCGGGTCGATGATGACGCGTCCCGTGGCGAGGTCCACGGTGGGGACGACGGCGCGGGTGAAGGGGACGAGGGCCGAGCCCTTGAGGCCCGCGCCGCGCAGTTCCAGCAGGTCGCCCGCGCCGTGGTTGAGCACGGCGGCGACCTTGCCGAGCGTCGCGCCGCCGGTGTCGAGCGCGGTCAGGCCGATCAGGTCGGCGTGGTAAAACTCGTCGTCGGGCAGCGACGGCAGGGCCGCGCGCGGGGCGTAGAGGCGCGTGCCGCGCAGGGCGTCGGCGGCTTCCTTCGTGGCCACGCCGGAGAGGCGGGCGGCGAAGCCGGATTTCACCGGGCGGGTGAGGGTGATCTCGAAGTGGCGCGCGCCGTCCTCGGTCGTGAGCGGGCCATAGGCCGCGATGTCCGTGGGTTCGGCGCAGAAGCTTTTCAGGCGCACTTCACCGCGGACGCCGAAGGCGCCCGCGATGGTGCCGACGCAGACGCGGTCAGCCATGACCGGGCCCGCGGGTGACGGGGGATGCGGGACGCATCGCCGGGCCGATTACTCGGTGGCCTCGGCTGCGGTTTCCGCTGCGTTTTCAGCAGCTTCCGCGGCGGCGGCGGCTTTGGCGGCCTTTTCCTCGGCGCGTTCCACGGCCTTCTTGCCGGGCTGGGCCTTTTTCGGGTTGGCGCGCTCTTTCTTGGCGATCACGCCCGCGGCCTCGAGGAAGCGGCTGACGCGGTCGGTGGGCTGGGCGCCGTGGTCGAGCCAGTACTGCACACGCTCGACGTTCATGCGCACGCGGTCTTCGCTGTCCTTGGCCAGGAGCGGGTTGTAGGTGCCCAGCTTCTCGATGAAGCGGCCGTCGCGGGGCATGCGGCTGTCGGAGGCGACGATTGCGTAATGGGGGCGCTTCTTCGAGCCGCCGCGGGCCAGTCGGATCTTCATTGCCATGGGGTAACTCCTTGAAATGGCTGGGGGCTTATGCCCCGGTTTCCTGGTGTTGCTTGTGATGCTGAATGACTTCAGCGATGATGAAGTTCAGGAACTTCTTGGCGAATTCCGGGTCCAGATCGGCCCGTTTCGCCAGGTCTTCGAGCCGTGCGATCTGCTGCGCCTCGCGCGCCGGATCGGACGGGGGAAGGTCGTGTTCGGCCTTGAGCTTGCCGACGGCCTGGGTGTGCTTGAACCGCTCGCCCAGGGTATAGACGAGGATCGCGTCGAGGCGGTCGATGCTCTCGCGGTGGCCCCTGAGAAGCTCGGCGGCGCGGGTGGTGGCGTCGGTCATGTCAGGGCCTCCTCGAAAGGGTCACAGGGCGTACACACCCCGTACACACCGCGTGCATACGCGGGGATCATGCTGAAAACGGTCATCATGGGGCCAGCACCTCCGAGGGCGCGGGGTGGCGCCAGACCTCGAGCGCGGGCTCGCGGTCGGGCCGGGGGGCGTCTGCGTCCAGCGTGCAGCCCAGCCGCGCGGCCAGCGCGCGGGAGCGGTCGTTGCGCGGGTCGATGTAGCTGACCGCGGTCGTCCAGCCGAGATCGGCATAGGCGTGGCGGCGGACGGCCTCCACGGCCTCAACGGCGTAGCCGCGGCCCTCGTCGGAGGCGTCCCAGATCGTCCAGCCCAGTTCCTGCTCGGGCCAGTCGCCGGGGAACCACGGGCCGACGGACCCGACGGGCCGCCCCTCGGCCCGGTGCTCGGCGACGAAGATGCCGTAGCCGCGCAGGTGCCAGTGGCCCGAGAAGATGGCGAGGATGCGCCAGGCGTGGCCGATGTCCTTGTCCGCGCCGCCGCCGACGAAGCGGGCGCGGTCGGACATGATGAAAGGCGCGAGGGCCTCGAAATCGGCGGCGCGGGGGGCGCGCAGGGGCAGGCGCTCGGTTTCCAGCACGGGGGCGTCGGCGAGACTGGCGATCATGCGGCGGCCTCCCGGTGACGCCAGACATGGACCGGCGCGCCGTCGCGGGCTTGGAGCCGCGCCTCGGCCTCGGCGTCGCGCGCGGCCCCGAGGCGCGCGGCCAGCGCGTCGGAGGCGGGGTTGCCGGGATCGACGTAGCTGACCAGATCGCCGAGCAGGCCGAGGCCGAAGTCGCGCGCCGCGGTGGCGGCCTCTTCGGCGTAGCCGTGGCGGCGGTAGGCGGGCAGGGTCATGTAGCCCAGTTCCGGCTCTTCGTCGCCCCATTCGAGGCCGACGAGGACGAAGCCCGTGCGGGCGCCGTCCGACAGGCGCTCGACCGTCCAGAGGCCGTGGCCGTGCAGCATCCAGCCCGCGGTGTAATAGCTGAACTCGGCCCATGCCCGATCCGGGCCGTCGCCCGGTTCGGCGAAGGCCTCGAGAAAGACGGCGGTCCAGTCGGGCAGGTCGTCGAGCATGGGGGCGCGCAGGCGCAGGCGCGCGGTCTCGATCACCGGGACGCTGGCGCGGTGCATCGCGGCGGCATCGGCCGCGGCGCCGGTCGGCGGGATGGTGCAGCGCGGCGCGGTCATGCGGCGGCCCCCCGGTGGTGGCGGAAGACGATGTCTTCGGGCGCCTGCCGCGGGGCGGTGGCATCCTCGACCGCGCCGAGGCGGCGGGCGACGGCGTGGGAGGCGCTGTTGGCAGGGTCGGCGTAGCTGACGAGGCTGTCGAGCGGCAGGGTGTCGAAGGCCCAGTCGCGCAGGCGCGCCGCGCCCTCGGTGGCGTAGCCCTGCCCCTCGTGGCCGTCATGGAGCATCCAGCCCAGTTCCGTCTCGGGGTAGAGCGGCCCGGCGTTCAGGCCGACCTGTCCCACCGTCTGACCGGTCTCGCGCAGGTCCATCATCAGCGCGCCATGACCGAAGAGCGCCCAGCAGCCCGCGTCATGGCAGAACATGCCCCACGCGGCGGCGGTGTCGAACGGCCCACCCATGTAGACCGCGCGCGGCCCGGCCATCAGCGCGGCATAGGCGGGGAAATCGCCTGCGCGCAGGGGCCGGAGCGTCAGGCGCCCGGTCTGGAGGGTGGGGGCGTTCATGGTCACTTCTTCTTGCCGAAGCCCGAAAGGCCGGGGGGCAGCGCGCCGCCGCCGAGGCCGGGCATGCCGCCCATGCCCATCTGGCGGGCGGCCTTTTCCATCTCGGCGGGGTCCATCTGGCTGGGGTCCATGCCCTTGAGGCCCGCGGGCGCGCCCTTGCCCATCAGCGCGCCGAGACCGCCGCGCATCAGGCCTTTCTTGCCCATCTTGCCCAGCTTCTTCATCGCGTCGGCCATCTGGCGCTGCATCTTGAGAAGCTTGTTGAGGTCCGAGACCTCCTGTCCGGCACCGGCGGCGATGCGTTTCTTGCGGCTGGCCTGAAGCAGGTCGGGGTTGGCGCGCTCGCGTTTGGTCATCGAGTTGATCAGCGCGATCTGGCGCTTGATGACGCTGTCGTCGAAGCCGGCCTCGTCGAGCTGTTTCTGCATCTTGGCCATGCCGGGCATCATGCCCATCATGCCCTGCATCCCGCCCATCTTCATCATCTGCTCGAGCTGGCCCTTGAGGTCGTTCATGTTGAACTGACCCTTCTGGAAGCGCTTCATCATGCGCTCGGCCTGTTCGGCCTCGAGGGTTTGCTGCGCCTTTTCGACGAGGGCGACGATGTCGCCCATGCCGAGGATGCGGCCCGCGATGCGCTCGGGCTCGAAGGTTTCGAGCGCGTCCATCTTTTCGCCGAGACCCACGAAGCGGATCGGCTTGCCGGTGACCGCGCGCATCGAGAGCGCGGCACCGCCGCGGCCGTCGCCGTCCATCCGGGTCAGGACCACGCCGGTGATGCCGATGCGCTCGTCGAAGTTTTCCGCCGTGGTCACGGCGTCCTGGCCGGTCAGGCCGTCGACGACGAGCAGCGTCTCGCGGGGGTTGGCGACGTCGCGGACGGCCTCGACCTGGGCCATCAGCTCTTCGTCGATGGAGAGGCGGCCGGCGGTGTCGAGCATGTAGACGTCGTAGCCGCCGAGGCTTGCCTGCGTCTTGGCGCGCTTGGCGATGGCGACGGGGTCTTCGCCCTTGACGATGGGCAGCGTGTCGACGCCGATCTGGGTGCCGAGGATCGCCAGCTGTTCCATCGCCGCGGGGCGGTTCACGTCGAGCGAGGCCATGAGGACCTTTTTGCCCTCGCGTTCCTTCAGGCGCTTGGCGATCTTGGCGGTGGTGGTGGTCTTGCCGCCGCCCTGAAGCCCGACCATGAGGACGGGGGCGGGGGGATTGTCGATCTTGAGCTTGCCGGGGTCCTCGTCGCCCGCGAGGACGTTCTTCAGCTCGTCATGGACGATCTTGATGACCTGCTGGCCGGGGGTGACCGACTTGGTGACGGCCGCGCCGGTGGCTTTCTTCTCGACCGCCTTGATGAACTGGCGGGCGACGGGCAGCGACACGTCGGCCTCGAGCAGGGCGACGCGGACCTCGCGCATGGCGGTGCGCACGTCGTCCTCGGAGAGGGCGCCCTGCTTGGTGAGACGGTCGAAGACGCCGGAGAGGCGTTCGGACAGGTTTTCAAACATGGGCTTTCGGCCCCTTTCGTCGATCCTCGGTGCCCCCCGAATGTGGGGGGCGGTGCGGAGATGCGCCAGACCCAAACGGGTTTTGCCCCCGTGGGCGAAACCTCGCTGACGGGGGGCGATCCTGACGGGATCAGGACCGGAGTGCTGGCGCAATCCGGGTGTTGGAGGCCCGCTTAGGCGGATTCCGCCTGTCTGTCAATCTCGGGCGGGTGGCGCGCAGGCGAGGGTGAGGGCGGTCACGTCCCCCGCGATGCGGTCGTAGCCCTGCGCATGGAGCGCGAAGCGGCGGGCGAGGGTCATGGCGTCCCAGGCAGGCTGGGCGGTGGGGATGGCGGGGCCGGGCAGGGTGCCGGGCTGGCCGTAGAGGGTGATGGTCATGGGACCGGCGTAAGCCAGGCCCGCGACGGTGAAGCCTTCGACCTCGCGGGCCTGCAGGGAGATCAGGTCGGCCACCGGGTTGCCCGAGGTGGTGACGACGGCCCAGAGCTCGCCGCGGATACCGGGGGCGAGGGTCATCTCGCCGCTGGCGAGGTGGACGGTGATCCCGGCCTCGCCGGGGCGCGTCTCGCCGGTCGTGCGGAAGGCGGCGTCTCCGGTGAGGGTCTGGCCGGGACGGAGGCCGCCCGCGCCCTGCGTCACCTCGACGGTGAACTCGACGCGGCACTCCTGTGCGCCGAGCGGCGAGGCGGCCGGGATCAGCGCCAGCAGGAGGGGGGCGAGGGTCCGCATGGGGGATAGGATAGCGGCGTGGCCCCGTGGGGGAAGGGGGCACGGCCCGCGTGTACTCGGTGTCGGGCGGCCGTGGGATGGCGCTGACGCGGGGAGCCTGGGAGCGTTGACGGTGACGGCGGCGGATGGGCCGGTTGGGTGGGGATGAGGCCGCTCCGCGCCCGGTGTTCCTTTGCGCCGCATGGGGCCGAGATGGAGCGGGGCGCGGCCTGCGAGGGGGGAGCGGTGTGGGTGGCCTCGGGGATGGTGCTGACGCGGGGGAGTGTCGCCATCGCGCAGGTCCGCTGTGGCGGTGCCTGTTTCGCGGCTTGCCTAGGGGGCGTGCGAGGCGGCGGGGGCGGACGGGCTGGCCGGGAGGGGATGAGGCCGCTCCGCGCCTGGTGTTCTTTTGCGCCGCATGGGGCCGAGATGGGGTGGGCCGCGGCTTGCGTGGGGGCTTCGGTGTGGCGGTGCTTATGCGGAGGGCGTGGCGCAGGTCCGTTGTGGCGGTGCCCGTGTCGCGCCTCGCCTTGGGGTGGCGCGGGGCGGTGGTGGCGGTCGCCGACGGGCCGGTCGGGAGGGGCTGCGCCCCCCGGCCGGCCCGCCGGCCGTGCCGTCAGGCGGCGACGTCGAGGGCCGCGACCTGGGCTGCGGCGGAGGCGAGGGTCGCCTCGGGGTCCAGCATCAGCCGGTCGGCGGTCACGAAGCTCACATCGGTGATGCCGATGAAGCCGAGGACGTGGCGCAGGTAGCCGGTGGCGAAGTCGATCTCGGAGCCCGCCTCGGTGCCGCCGGAGGCGACGGCGACGATGGCGCGCTTGGCCGTCAGCAGGCCCTGCGGCCCGGCCTCGGTGTAGCGGAAGGTCACGCCCGCGCGGGCGACGAGGTCGACCCAGGCCTTGAGCGCGGCGGGGACGCCGAAATTGTAGATCGGCAGGCCGATTACCAGCGTATCCGCGGCCTGCAGCTCGGCGACCAGCTGGTCGGAGAGTGCGAGGGCGGCGCGCTGCGCCTCGGTGCGCTGGTCGGCGGGGGTGAAATTCGCGCCGATCCACGCCTCGTCGATCAGCGGCAGGCCGGTGGCGAGGTCGCGGGTGGTGACGGTCACGCCGTCGCCGAAGCGCGCGACGATCCGGTCGGCGAGATCGCGCGAGACCGAGCCGTCGCGGCGGGCGGAGGCGTCGATGCGGAGGATGGAGCGGGTCATGGGATCAGTCCTTTGGGAGAATTTGGATGTCGAGCGCCGAAATCGTCCCTTGCGGCGCCATGCACAATCCGCCCAAACTGCGGGAGTTGTGTGTGTGGGCGCACATATCTCTCGGTTGCCCGCCGGGACGATCCCTGCGGGGTGCCTGCTTCGCGTCCGTCCCGAGCGGCTGGCCGTTGCGGGCCTGCGGCGCGGGCATCGGGACGGAGCGGCGGCGCGTGAGTGTCTTTCGCGGTCCCCAGACGGGCCCCCTCTTCTCCCCTTGCGAAATCAAACATCCTCTGCCCTAACTGCGTTGAATATGTGAGTGAGCGCACAGAGATGTCATTCGATCATTGGGACGAGATCCGCACCGCCTACCAGGTCGCCCGGATGGGCACCGTTTCGGGGGCGGCCGAGGTGCTGGGCGTGCATCACGCCACGGTCATCCGCCACATCGACGCGCTGGAGGGGCGGCTGGGGGCAAAGCTGTTCCAGCGCCACGCGCGCGGCTACACGCCGACCGAGGCGGGGCAGGACCTGTTGACGGTCGCGGGCCAGACCGACGACCAGTTCAGCCAGCTGGCCAGCCGGATCAAGGGGCGCGGCGACGAGGTGACGGGCGACCTGCTGGTGACCTCGCTCGACAGCCTCGCGCCGTTGCTGGTGCCCGCGATCGGGGAGTTCATGGCCGATCATCCCGACCTGCGGGTCAAGCTGATCTCGGACCAGCGCCTGTTGCGGCTCGAATACGGCGAGGCGCATGTGGCGATCCGTGCGGGCAAGCTGCCGGACGAACCCGACAACGTGGTGCAGCCGTTCTTCACCCAGACGCTGCGGTTGATGGCCTCGGCTGATTACGTCGCGCGCCACGGGATGCTGGAGGAGGGCACGCTGGCGGGGCACCGCTTCATCGGCACGACCGAGGACACGCCGCGCGCGCCCAATTTCCGCTGGCTGATGGAGACGGTGCCGCCGTCGTCTGTCTACCTGCGCGTCACCTCGATGAAGGCGGTGAAGACGGCGGTGCGGTCGGGGATCGGGATCGGGTTCATCGCGGATTGGGATGACGAGGGGACCGAGGGGCTGGTCGAGATGCTGCCGCCGCTCGAGGAGTGGTCGGCGAAGATCTGGCTGGTCACCCACATGGACCTGCACCGCACCGCCAAGGTGCAGACCTTCGTGCGCTTCCTGAAGGAGAAGGTGCGGGGTTGGGCGGTCAGCCCGCCGTGACGGCCGTGGCGCAGCCGGGGGCCGAGGCGCGGCGCGGGCATCTTGCGATGCTGGCCTTCTCGGCGCTGATCGCGGGGTCGTTCTCGCTGGGCGGGCAGGTCGCCAACGAGATCGCCCCCGCGGCGCTGAACGCGCTGCGCTTCGCGCTGTCGGCGGCGGTGGTCGGGGTGGTGATCGGCTTGCGCGGAGGCTGGGGAGACGCGGGCCGCGCGCTGCGGGCGCCCTGGCGCTACGCGATGCTGGGCGGGCTGTTCGGGGTCTATTTCGTGACGATGTTCGAGGGGCTGAAGACCGCGCCGCCGGTCTCGGCCGCGGCGGTCTTCACCCTGACGCCGATCATGAGCGGGATCTTCGGCTACCTGCTCTTGCGGCAGGTGATGGGTGGCCGGATCGGGCTGGCGCTTGCGCTGGGGGCGGCGGGGGCGCCTTGGGTGATCTTCCGCGCGGACCTGCCGGCGCTTGCCGCCTTCGAGCTCGGGCGGGGCGAGGCGATCTTTTTCTGGGGCTGCATGGCCCATGCCTTCTACACGCCGCTTGTCCGGGTGCTGAACCG
>JAOARA010000014.1 GCA_025211115.1 Roseicyclus sp.
CAAGGAAGAGGGTGGCCGTCACACGCCGTTCTTCGCCAACTACCGCCCGCAGTTCTACTTCCGCACGACGGACGTGACCGGCACGGTCGAGCTGCCCGAGGGCACCGAGATGGTGATGCCCGGCGACAACCTGAAGTTCACGGTCGAGCTGATCGCACCGATCGCGATGGAAGACGGCCTGCGCTTCGCCATCCGCGAAGGCGGCCGCACCGTCGGCGCAGGCGTGGTGTCGAAAATCATCGAGTGATCGGCAACGATCCTCTTGCAATCGGGAAGGCCGCGGGATAGCTCGCGGCCTTCCCCACTCGCCACGAGGGCGGGGAAAACGAAACCGGTTCGACGAGGGGTCGGCCCATAGCGGGGCGCCCTCCTCTCAACTGAAAGGAAAAAGACATGGCGATTGCCAGCCAGAACATCCGGATCCGCCTCAAGGCGTTCGACTACCGGGTTCTCGATGCCTCCACCGCGGAGATCGTGAACACCGCGAAGCGCACGGGCGCACAAGTGCGCGGGCCGATCCCGCTTCCCAACAAGATCGAGAAGTTCACGGTTCTCCGTGGCCCCCACATCGACAAGAAGTCGCGCGACCAGTGGGAGATCCGCACCCACAAGCGCCTGCTCGACATCGTCGATCCGACCCCGCAGACGGTGGACGCGCTGATGAAGCTCGACCTCGCCGCCGGCGTGGATGTCGAGATCAAGGTGTAAGGGAGGGCTGATCAATGTTGCGCTCTGGTATCATCGCCAAGAAGCTGGGCATGACCCGGCTGTTCATGGAAGACGGTCGGCAGATCCCTGTGACCGTGCTTCAGCTCGACAAGCTGCAGGTCGTGGCCCAGCGGACCTCCGACAAGGACGGCTATTCGGCCGTTCAGCTCGGCGCAGGCACCGCCAAGGTCAAGCGCGTCTCCGCGCCGATGCGCGGTCACTTCGCCAAGGCGAGCGTCGAGCCCAAGCGGAAGCTGGTCGAGTTCCGTGTCGATCCCGAGAACCTGCTGGACGTGGGTGCGGAAATCGTCGCCGACCACTACTTCGAGGGTCAGTTCGTCGACGTGACGGGCACCTCGATCGGTAAGGGTTTCGCCGGTGCCATGAAGCGGCACAACTTCGGCGGTCTGCGCGCCTCGCACGGTGTGTCGATCAGCCACCGTTCGCACGGCTCCACCGGTCAGTGTCAGGACCCGGGCCGCGTGTTCAAGGGCAAGAAGATGGCCGGCCACATGGGTGCCGCACGGGTGACCACGCAGAACCTGCAGGTCGTCCGCACCGACAGCGACCGTGGCCTGATCATGATCAAGGGTGCCGTCCCCGGCTCCAAGGGTGGTTGGGTGACCGTCAAGGACGCGGTGAAAAAGCCGTTCCCCGAGAACGCCATCCTGCCCGCGGCGCTGAAATCCGCCGCCGCGCAAGACGCAGCCGCAACCGAGGCACCCGCCGAGGACGCCGAGAAGAAGGACGGTGAGGCATGAAAATCGACGTGATCAACCTGGACGGCGGCAACGCCGGCTCGATCGATCTGGGCGAAGACATCTTCGGCCTGGAGCCGCGTGCCGACATCCTGCACCGCGTGGTCCGCTGGCAGCGCAACAAGGCGCAGCAGGGCACCCACAAGGTCAAGACCCGCTCGGAAACCAGCTACTCGACCAAGAAGATCTACAAGCAGAAGGGCACCGGCGGCGCACGCCACGGCGACCGCAACGCGCCGATCTTCCGCAAGGGTGGTATCTACAAGGGTCCGACGCCCCGCAGCCACGCCCATGACCTGCCGAAGAAATTCCGCAAGCTGGGCCTGAAGCACGCGCTGTCGGCCAAGGCCGCCGAGGGCAACCTCGTCGTGATCGAAGCCGCAGCCCTCGACGCGCCCAAGACCAGCGCACTGGCCAAGCAGGTCAAGAACCTCGGCTGGAAGCGCGCGCTGATCATCGACGGCGCAACCGTGGACGAGAACTTCGCCATGGCCGCACGCAACATCGACGGTCTCGATGTGCTGCCGTCGATGGGCGCAAACGTCTACGACATCCTCAAGCGGGACACCCTGGTCATCACCAAGGCCGGTCTCGAAGCACTGGAGGCCCGCCTGCAATGACCGCGACCGCCGCACATTACGACGTGATCCGCAAGCCGATCATCACCGAGAAATCCACCATGGCCTCCGAGAACGGCGCCGTGGTCTTCGAAGTGGCGATCGACGCGAACAAGCCGCAGATCAAGGCCGCCGTCGAGGAACTCTTCGGCGTCAAGGTGAAGGCCGTGAACACGACCATCACCAAGGGCAAGACCAAGCGCTTCCGCGGCCAGATGGGCAAGCGGAAGGACGTGAAGAAGGCCTATGTGACCCTCGAAGAGGGCAACACCATTGACGTGTCGACCGGTCTCTAATAGATCGCGGCATCCGCACGGCCCCGGCACCATCCGGGGCCGTCGTTTTTGAATTCACCTGGGGACCTTCGGGGCCCTTCAACATCAGGGCTTGCGCGTCGCTGACACGCGGGTCCGCCAAGCAAACGGAAGACAGAAAGCATGGCACTCAAGTCGTACAAGCCGACGACGCCGGGCCAGCGCGGGCTGGTGCTGATCGACCGTTCGGAGCTTTGGAAAGGTCGCCCCGTCAAGGCCCTCACCGAGGGTCTGACGAAGTCGGGCGGCCGGAACAATACCGGACGGATCACGGCATTCCGCCGCGGTGGTGGCGCAAAGCGTCTCTATCGTATCGTCGATTTCAAGCGCAGGAAGTTCGATGTCGACGGCATCGTCGTGCGGATCGAATACGACCCCAACCGCACCGCCTTCATCGCGCTGATCCAGTACAATGACGGCGAGCAGGCCTATATCCTCGCGCCGCAGCGCCTGGGCATCGGCGACAAGATCGTGGCCTCGGCCAAGGCCGACATCAAGCCCGGCAACGCGATGCCCTTCTCGGGCATGCCGATCGGCACGATCGTCCACAACATCGAGCTGAAGCCCGGCAAGGGTGGCCAGATCGCACGCGCCGCGGGCACCTATGCCCAGTTCGTCGGCCGCGACGGTGGCTACGCGCAGATCCGCCTGTCCTCGGGCGAGCTTCGCCTCGTGCGGCAGGAGTGCATGGCAACGGTTGGCGCGGTCTCGAACCCCGACAACTCGAACCAGAACCTCGGCAAGGCCGGTCGCGTCCGTCACATGGGCAAGCGTCCGAGCGTCCGCGGTGTCGCCATGAACCCGATCGACCACCCGCACGGTGGTGGTGAGGGTCGCACCTCGGGTGGCCGTACGCCGGTCACGCCCTGGGGCAAGGACACCAAGGGCCGTCGCACCCGGAACAAGAACAAGGCGTCGCAGAAGCTGATCATCCGCTCGCGTCACGCCAAGAAGAAAGGACGCTGATCCATGTCGCGTTCCGTCTGGAAAGGTCCTTTTGTCGACAGCTATGTCCTCAAGAAGGCCGAGAAAGCCCGCGAGTCGGGCCGCAACGAGGTCATCAAGATCTGGTCGCGCCGCTCCACCATCCTGCCCCAGTTCGTGGGCCTCACCTTCGGGGTCTACAATGGCCAGAAGCATGTTCCGGTGAACGTCACCGAGGACATGATCGGCCAGAAGTTCGGGGAATATTCGCCGACGCGCACCTATTACGGTCACGCGGCCGACAAGAAAGCCAAGAGGAAGTAAGCCATGGGCAAGGATAAGAATCCCCGCCGCGTGGCGGACAACGAGGCGATGGCCAAGCTGCGCATGCTGAAGACCAGCCCGCAGAAGCTGAACCTGGTCGCCGGCCTGATCCGCGGCAAGAAGGTCGAGAAGGCGCTGAGCGACCTGACCTTCTCGAAGAAGCGGATCGCGCAGGACGTGAAGAAGTGCCTTCAGTCCGCCATCGCCAATGCCGAGAACAACCACGGGCTCGACGTCGACGAACTGGTCGTCGCCGAAGCCTGGGTCGGCAAGAACCTGGTGATGAAGCGTGGCCGTCCGCGCGCCCGTGGCCGCTTCGGCCGCATCCAGAAGCCGTTTTCTGAGCTGACCATCAAGGTTCGCCAGGTCGAGGAGACTGCCTGATGGGACATAAAGTAAACCCGATCGGCATGCGTCTTCAGGTCAACCGCACCTGGGACAGCCGCTGGTACGCCGACACCAAGGACTACGGCAACCTCCTGCTCGAGGATCTCAAGATCCGCGAGTTCATCGAGGAAGAGTGCAAGCAGGCCGGCGTCTCGAAGGTCATCATCGAGCGTCCGCACCGCAAGTGTCGCGTGACCATCCACACCGCGCGTCCGGGCGTGATCATCGGCAAGAAAGGCGCCGATATCGAAACCCTGCGCAAGAAGCTGGCGGCGATGACCGACAGCGAGCTGCACCTAAACATCGTCGAGGTCCGCAAGCCGGAACTGGACGCGCAGCTCGTCGGCGAGTCCATCGCCCAGCAGCTCGAGCGCCGCGTGTCGTTCCGTCGCGCGATGAAGCGTGCGGTGCAAACCGCCATGCGCATGGGTGCCCTCGGCATCCGGGTCAACGTCGCGGGCCGCCTCGGCGGTGCCGAGATCGCCCGGACCGAATGGTATCGTGAGGGCCGCGTTCCGCTGCACACGCTGCGCGCGGATATCGACTACGCCCATGCCGAGGCGTCCACGCCCTACGGCATCATCGGCATCAAGACCTGGATCTTTAAAGGCGAGATCATGGAGCACGATCCTTCGGCTCGTGACCGTCGCCACGCGGAGCTCCAGGAAGGCGGGGCCCCGCGCCCGCGCCGCGACCGCTGAGGAGTCTGAGAGATGCTGCAACCAAAGCGCACCAAGTTCCGCAAGATGCACAAGGGCCGCATCAGCGGCGAGTCGAAGGGCGGGTCTGACCTGAACTTCGGCACCTTCGGCCTCAAGGCGCTCCAGCCCGAACGCGTCACCGCGCGTCAGATCGAAGCCGCCCGCCGGGCCATGACGCGTCACATGAAGCGTCAGGGCCGGGTCTGGATCCGGATCTTCCCCGACACGCCGGTCACCTCCAAGCCCGTCGAAGTGCGTATGGGTAAGGGTAAGGGTTCGGTCGATTACTGGGCCTGCAAGGTCAAGCCCGGCCGGATCATGTTCGAGATCGACGGCGTCAGCGAACAGATCGCGCGCGAGGCCCTGCGCCTTGCGGCGATGAAGCTGCCGATCAAGACCCGCACCGTGATGCGCGAAGACTGGTAATCATCGCGCGCCCCGAGCGACGACGACATCGAGGCCCCGCCGCTCTGGCGGGGCTTCTTTTTTTGACGGGGTCCATGGAACGGAGGCCACCATGCGCATCGCCATCCTCGGGAACGCCGGCAGCGGCAAATCCACCTTGGCCAAACGCCTTGCCGAGACGCACGGCCTGCCCCTGCACGAGGTGGATCGCCTGCAATGGAACGCCGACTGGACGCCGGTCGCCCCCGCCGCATACCGGGCTGCCCATGACGCAGTGGTCTCCGGGGATCGCTGGATCATGGACGGCCCCGGCCGCCTGGACGGTCTGGCCGAACGGCTCGACCGCGCGACCCATGTCATCTTTTGCGACATCCCGCTGTGGCAGAATTACTGGCTGATGGCCGAGCGCCAGGCGGCCTGGGGCCGGGGGGAACTGGCGCTGCGCCCCGGCGGCCACGACACCCCGCCCGCCACGCGCGATCTCTTCGAATTCGCCTGGATGATCGACCGCGACTACATGCCGAAATGGCGTGCGCTGGTCGATGCCTGTGCCGGGAATACCACGGTGCTGCGCATCACCGACGTGGCCGAGCTTGCCGACCTCCGCCTCGACGGAAGCCGCGGCTGAACCGCGTCACCCCGTGGGCCAGATGCGGGCCATGCCCGCCTCGAACGCCTCCCAGCTCATCGTGGCCCGGTTGCCGGCGTAACCGTGGTAATGCGACCGCCCGTCTGGCAGCGGCAACCCCGCCCATATCCGCGCAAGCCGCGCCATGAAACCACGCCGGTCAAGCCGACCCTCGCGGAAGGCGGTCAAACCGGCCTCCTCCAGCAGGATGAGCGCGAGGGCATCCTGCACCTCGGGTGTGAACCGGACATCCGGCCCGATCCCGGCCGCCGCCGTGACACGGCGCAGGGTAGGGGGGATGAACTGGTATCGCCCGATGGCATGGGGCTGCCCCGGTGTCGCCGCGATCCAGCCAAAGATCTCGCCCAGCGTCATCGCCGTGGGCGCACGCGGCGGCGGGATGCGCGCACCATGCTGGACGGCATCATGACCCGCCGCCCCCGCCTCGGCCCTTGCGATCAGCGTTAGCAGCAGCGCCACCTCGCCTTGCGGCGCGCGAAAGGGGACCGGGCCATCGGACAGCGGCGGCGCGCGTGCAAGGAAATGCGCACCTTCCGAAAAAAGCGACGCGGAAGAGGCACGCGCCACCCCGACGGACCGCGTCAAGAGCGGCTCCGCACCGCCCGCGAGCGGCCGAACCTCGGCCAGCAGGGGGCCACCAAGCGCCAGCCAAAGCAAAATCCCCAAGATCATCCGTCGCAGCATCCGCGGCCCGTCCTTTCACCGCGTCGGGCCTACCGCCGAAAGGTTTCCAAACCATTGCCGTTGCGGCGGATCACGGCCCGCCCTAGAAGCAGGACCATGGCCAATATCCGCTCTCTCTTCGTCACCCGTCTCTACCACGCGAAACTCGCGGAACTCGGCCCCCCCGTGGATGCCGAGGAACTGCACGCGTCCTGCTTTTCCATCGCCGAGGATGACGAGGCCGGGCAGGAGTGGTGCGAGGAACATGGCTATCCCGGCTACACCTCCTACGCCTCGCTCACCGATCTGCCCTGGCGCTTCCCGATCTTCGAGGCGCTGGTCAAGGCGCTCGACGCCCATGTCGCG
>JAOARA010000151.1 GCA_025211115.1 Roseicyclus sp.
GCGCGGGCCGCGTCGATCCGCTCGCGGGCGGCGGCCACCGGCCGCAACGCCCGGTCCGAGGCCAGCGCGGCCAGCCGCGCCAATTCGGCCAGCCGCCGGGCGTCGCGGGTCAGCGCCATGCGCGCCGCGCCTTCTGGCGCATCAGGTCGGCAAAGCGGATCGCCGCGGCGACCGCCTTGAACTGGTCGGGCCGGATCGGCGCGCCGATCTCGACCGTCGCATGCAGGCTGCGCGCCGTGGGCGGGTCCGAGAAGATCGGCACGCCGGCCTCGGCGGCGACCTCGCGGATGCGGCGGGCGGTCTCGTCCACGCCCTTGGCGACGCAGACCGGCACGCCGCGCCCGGCGCGGTCCCATGTCAGCGCGACCGCGAAATGGGTGGGGTTCACCACCACCACGTCGGCCCTGGGCACATCGGCAAGCATCTGGTTCATGGCGATGGCCTGCGCGCGGGCGCGGCGCTGCTGCTTGATATGCGGATCGCCCTCGGAGGACTTGGTCTCGTCCACCAGCTCCTGCCGGGTCATGCGGTGTTTCTTGAGATGCTGGGCCCATTCCCACATCCAGTCCACCACGCCCATGCCCCCCGCCAGCACCAGCACGACCGCCATGAACTCGAAGGTCAGGCGGCCCATGAACGCGAGGATCTGGCCCGGATCGGCATAGAGCGACGCCAGGATGCGCTCCCCCCGCGCCAGCAGGTAGACGGCGAGCAGTGCCGACACGAGGGTCAGCTTGGCCGCCGACTTGGCGAACTGGAACAGGCCCTGCGCCCCGAATTTCTGCCGCGCGTTCCCGATCGGGTCGATGCGCGACAGTTTCGGCTGGAGCTTCTCGGGAGAGACCAGCAGCCCCCGCAGCGCGACCAGCGCGACCAGCCCCAGCGCACCGGGCAGCAGCGCGGCCATCGCCACCGCTGCCCGCGGCGGGCCCATCAGCCCCCCCGCCAGCCCCGCGCCGCCGGGCGCGAGCAAGAGCGGCGCCAGACCGTGCGCCTGGCCCAGCAGCACCTGCATCAAGCGCCCGAGATCCTGCGCCGCCACCGGCCCCAGCAGTCCGGCGGCGATCAGCGCCCCGCCATAGGCGACCGCCGTGTTCAGATCGGCCGAGCGGGTGATCTCGCCCTTCCGGCGGGCCTCCTCCAGGTGGCGCGGCGTCGGGTCGTGCGGTTTGTCGGCTGGGGACTGGTCGTCGCTCATGGCACGGCCATGGGCGCGGCCAGCGCATCGCGGAAGGCCTCGAGCCAGACCGGCAGCAGCACGGGTGCGCAGAGCAGCAGCAGGAACAGGCCCCCCCAGGTGATCGCGGGCGCGCCGACGAAGGCGACCATCAGCTGCGGCATGGCCTTGTTGATGACGCCGAGCGCGAGGTTGTAGAGCAGCGAGGCGACGAGAAAGGGCGCGGCCAGCGACAGTGCCAGCCCGAAACTGGCCGCAACCCGCGCCACGCCCCAGCCGCCGATGTCATGCGGCGCGGGCCAGCGCCCCGCGGGCAGCACCGTGTAGGAGCGCATCATCGCCTCGGCGAGATGCACGTGCAGCCCGGCGATCACCGCCAGCGTGATCCCCCCCAGCATCAGGATCGCGCCCATCGCCGGTTGCGGGTCGGGCGAGGCCCCGCCCATGATCTGCGACAGCGAGGTCGCCTGTGCCGCGATCGTGCCCGCCACCTGCAGCGCATGGACCGTCAGGCGCAGGGCCAGCCCGATGATCAACCCCGCCACGGCCTCGGTCAGGAAGAAGCGCAGCGGCGGCACGGCCCCCTCCATCAGCGGCAGCACCGGGGCCACCGCGGGGGTCACGATGGCGGTCAGCGCCAGCGCCGCGCCCAGCTTGACGCGCAGCGGGATCATCGCCTCGCCCAGCCCCGGCAGCACGAGGAAACAGGCCCCGATCCGCAGGAACACCGCGGTGACCGCCGCCAGCCAGAGCTGCGCCAATGCCAGAAGCTCGGCCAGCGCGGCGCTCATGGCGCGGCCAGCCCGACCAGCGCGGGGCGCGCCTCGGTCCCGATTTCCTCGAAGGAGAGCACCGGGTTGGGGATGCCGCGGGCATGCAGCACCGTGCGCAGGAAGCGGCGGCGCAGCGCCGTGGTGACGACGCCCGGATAGCTGCCCTTTTCGCCCGCCGCGCCGACCTTGTCGGCCACCGACCGCGCCAGCGCATTGAAGTCCTCGGGCGGCAGGGCGATCTCGGGCAGCCCGCCGTCGCCGCCGACCTGGTGGCGCAGGAAGACCTCCTCCCAGTCGTTCGACAGCTGGACAAGGGGCAGCGTCCCGTCCTCGCGCTTCAGCTCGGCGATCAGCTGGAAGCCGAGGCGCTGGCGCACATGTTCGCAGATCACCTCGGGTCCGGCCTTGGTCCCGCGCATCTCGGCCGTGGCCTCGAGGATCAGGGGCAGGTTCCGGATCGAGACCTGTTCTTCCAGCAGAAGTCTCAGAACCGCGTGCAACTGGTCGAGCGGCACCTTGTCGGGCACCAGCTCGTCCAGCAGGCGGCGGTTTTCCTCGGCCCGCGCGCCGTCGGACAGGGTGACGAAGGCGTCGAGCTGCCGCTGCAGCGTCTTGAAGGTCAGGAGCCGCGCAAGGTTGCGCTTCAGCACCTCGAGCAGGTGGGTCGCCAGCACCTCGGACGGAGCGACCACCGTCACCCCCTGCAGCGCCGCGGCTTCGCGGTCTTCGGTGGCGATCCAGCGCGCGGGGGCGGCGTAAACGGGTTCCTTCACGTCCTCGCCCGCGGGCAGCGCCTCGGGCCGGTCGCCCGCCAGCGCCAGCAGGCGGCCGGGCCGCAGCGTGGCGCGGGCGTGTTCCACGCCCAGCAGCTTGATCGCGTAGGTGCCGGGCGGCAGGTCGGGCCGGTCGGTCAGCCGCATCTCGGGCAGGATCAGGCCGAAGCCGCGCGCGACATGCTCGCGCATGGTGCGGATGCGCGCATCGAGCCCGGTCGCAGGGTCCAGCGCCAGCGCGACAAGGTCGGGCGCAAACTCCACGAGGATATCGTCGAGGTCGAGCAGGTCGCCGATGGTCTCGGCGGGCGTGGCGGCGGCGGCCTGCGCGGGGGTGTCGGCCGCCGTGGCCTCCGCCCGCAGGCTGCGCGACCGCAGGACGGCCGCGACGCCCAGGGCGGCGGCCCCGGCGAGGAAGGGCAGCAAGGGCAGCCCCGGCATCAGCGCGAAGAGCGCCAGCAGCACGGCCACCGTGGCCAGCGCCGCCGGGTGGCGGCCCAGCTGCGCCACCAGCGCGCTGTCGGTGGCCCCGGTCGCGCCGCCCCGCGCCAAAAGCAGCGCCGAGGCGATGGCGATGATCACCGCGGGGATCTGGCTGACCAGCCCGTCGCCGATCGTCAGGATCGCGTAGGTCTCGAAGGCGCGGGCCAGCGGCATGTCATGCAGCATCGTGCCGACAAGCAGGCCCACGACCAGGTTCAGCATCGTGATCAGAAGCCCCGCGATGGCGTCACCCTTGACGAATTTCGACGCGCCGTCGAGCGAGCCGAAAAAGCTCGTCTCGGCCTGCTCGCGCTCGCGCCGCGCCTTGGCCTCGGCATGGTCGATGGCGCGGGCGGCAATGTCGCTGTCCATGGCCTGCTGCTCGCCCGGCATCCCGTCCAGCGCGACCCGCGCGCCGACCTCGGCCATGCGGGCGGCGCCCTTGTTGATGACGATGAAGTTCACGATCAGCAGCACGCAGAAGATGACCAGCCCCATCACGACGCTGCCGCCGATCACGAACATGGCGAACCCCTCGATCACGCCGCCGGCGGCCGAGGGGCCGGTGTGGCCCTGCCCGATGATCAGCTTGGTGGAGGAGACGTTGAGCGAGAGCCGCAGCATCAGCGAGGCCAGCAGGATCGTCGGGAAGGCCGAGAAATCGAGCGGCCGCGCGATGAAAAGCGTGACGGTGAAGATCAGGATCGCCAGCCCGAAGCTTGCGGCAAGGCCGAGGTCCACCACGAAGCTCGGGACCGGCAGGATCATCATCACGATGACCGCCATCAGCGCCAGCGCGAACAGGACCGTGGGCCGGAGGGCCATCTGCGACAGGCTCATGGCGCGGCCTCCGCCGGGCGGGGTGCCGGGTCGTCCAGCAGCGCCGCGACCTCGGCCCGCAGCCTGCGGCTGTCGTCGATGCGCGCCGCCAGGGCCGAGAGCACCGGGGGCGATCCGGGCGGGCGATCTGCGGCGGATGCGGCAGGCAGCCCTGTCATGCGCTCGGCGATCTCGGCATGCGGCGGCAGGGCGTCCCGCGCGATGCGGGGCCAGTCGCCGCCCTGCCAGCCGCTGCGCAGCGGGTCATCCTCGGGGTGGGCGCGGCGGGGCGCGCGGGCAGGATGAGCATCCGCTGGCCCGCGCGCAGCGCGTCGGCCGCGCCGGCCAGGCCCGCGCCCCGCAGCTCGGCGATGGCGGCGACGCGGGCGCGGCCGGCCTCCGAGCCCTCTGCCGTCCAGCCCGCGCCGAAGAGCCGCGCAATGACGTAGAGCGTCGCTGTATCGCGCGCCGCGGCCCTGTCGGCAAAGAGCGCGGTCAGCGTGGCCATCCGCGCGGGTTCGGGCAGGTCGCCGCGGTCGAGCAGGGCGATCAGCCGGGGAAGGTCGCGCGCCGCGCCCAGCGCCATGACCGTCTCGTGCCAGAGCGGGGCCGCATCGGCGGTGCCGCCGGTTTCGCGCAACA
>JAOARA010000152.1 GCA_025211115.1 Roseicyclus sp.
ATCGACACCCATACGCGGCTCTACCCCGGCGCGATGGAGGCGGTTTCACGCCTGAAAGCCAACGGCATCGCTGTGGGCATCTGCACCAACAAGCCCGCCGGTCTGGCCGAGACGCTGTTGACCCGGCTGGGCATCCGGGGCGAGTTCGCCTCGATGATCGGGGCCGACACCTTGCCCGTGCGCAAGCCCGACCCCGCGCCGTTGCTAGCAGCGGTCGAGCAGGCCGGTGGGGCCGCGGACCGCGCGATCCTGATCGGCGACACGGTCCCCGCCCGCGAGACGGCGCGCGCCGCCGGGCGGCCCTGCGCGCTGGTGACCTTCGGGCCGACCGGGCGCGCGGTGGCCGATCTGCAGCCCGAGGCGCTGATCGACCATTACGACGGGCTCGACGCGGTGGTCGACCGGCTGATCCCGTGACGGGCATTGACGGCGGGCCCGCGCCGTCCAATTCTCCGCGCATGGAAAAACCCGTGTTCACCGGCAAGTTCACCCAGCAGGAGCCGATCCCCGAGGCGGCGATCGAGGCCGCCGTCGCCGTGATGCGCTCGGGCCGCCTGCACCGTTACAACCTCATCGGGGATGAGGAGGGCGAGGTCTCGGCGCTGGAGCGCGAATTTGCCGCCTTCACCGGCGCACGCTTCGCGCTGGCCGTCGCGTCGGGCGGCTACGCCATGGGCTGCGCGCTCAGGGCGCTGGGCGTGGGCCATGGCGACAAAGTGCTGTCGAACGGCGTTACGCTGGCCCCGGTGCCCGGTGCCATCGCCAGCGTGGGCGCCGAGCCGGTCTTCGTCGAGACGACCGAGGCGCTGACCATCGACATCGACGACCTGGCCGCCAAGGCCGAGGCGACGGGCGCGCGGGTTCTGCTTCTCAGCCACATGCGCGGCCATATCTGCGACATGGAGCGGCTGATGGAGGTCGCCGCGGCCCACGACCTGCAGGTGATCGAGGATTGCGCGCACACGATGGGCGCCGCGTGGAAAGGCGTGCCCTCGGGGCGGCACGGGGTGATCGGCTGCTACTCGACGCAGACCTACAAGCACATGAATTCCGGCGAGGGCGGGCTCTTGGTGTCGGATGATCCCGACATCATGGCCCGCGCGATCATGTTGTCGGGTTCCTACATGCTTTTCGGCCGCCACTCTGTGGGCCCTTCTGTGGATAGGTTCGAAAACGTAAAGTACGAGACACCCAATGTCTCGGGCCGGATGGACCATCTGAGGGCTGCGATCCTGCGTCCGCAGCTGGCTGACCTCGCGGCACAGGTCGCCCGCTGGAACGCGCTCTACCGCACGGTGGAGGAGGGGCTGCGCAACACGCCCGGCCTGTCCGTGATCGAACGGCCGCCACAGGAAAGCATCGTCGGCTCGTCGATCCAGTTCCTGCTGCCGGGCTGGTCGCCCGAGGCGGTGCGCGCGCTGGTCGCGGCCTGCGCGGCGCGGGGGGTGGAGTTGAAATGGTTCGGCGCGGCCGAACCCGTCGCCTTCACCTCGCGCTACGACAGCTGGCGCTATGCGCCTGCGCAACGCTTGCCGCGGACCGACGCGATCCTCGCGGGGCTGATCGACATGCGCCTGCCGTTGACCTTTTCCGAGGCCGACGCGCGGCTGATCGCGTCGATCATCCGCGACGAGGTCATGGGCGCACGGGCACAGGCCGCGGAGTAGGGCGGCGTTTTCCTCGAGGAAAACGCGCCGGAAAACTGCAGTTTTCCGCCCGCCTCAGACCAGCCGTGAATTCTCCTTCGCGGCGCGCACGAAATCGCGGAACAGCGGGTGGGGCGCGAAAGGCTTCGACTTCAGTTCCGGGTGGAACTGCACACCGATGAACCACGGATGCCCCTCGACCTCGACGATCTCGGGCAGGCGGCCGTCGGGCGACATGCCCGAGAAACACAGGCCCTTGGCCTCCAGCGCGTCACGATACTTGATGTCCACCTCGTAGCGATGGCGATGCCGTTCCTCGATCGCGGTCGTGCCATAGACCTCGGCCACGCGCGAGCCGGCCTTCAGAACCGCGTCATAGGCCCCGAGCCGCATGGTGCCGCCCTTGGCGTCGGTCTTCTTGCGCGTCACCTTGGCGTTGCCCTGCACCCATTCCTTGAGGTGGTAGACCACCGGCGTGAAGCGCTTTTTCCCAGCCTCGTGGTCGAATTCCTCGGAACCCGCATCGCCCAGGTCGGCGAGGTTGCGCGCCGCCTCGATCACGGCCATCTGCATGCCGAGACAGATGCCGAGATAGGGCACGTTGCGCGTCCGGGCGAACTCGGCGGCCTTGATCTTGCCCTCGGTCCCGCGCTCGCCGAAGCCGCCGGGCACGAGGATCGCCGCGAAGCCCTCGAGATACGGGGCGGGGTCCTCGCGCTCGAAGATCTCGGCGTCGATCCACTCGGCCCGGACCTTCACCCGGTTGGCCATGCCGCCATGGGTCAGCGCCTCGGCGATGGATTTGTAGGCGTCTTCGAGCTGCGTGTATTTGCCCACGATGGCGACGCGCACCTCGCCTTCGGGGTTGTTGATACGGTCGGCCACGTCCTCCCAGACCGTCAGGTCGGGCTTCGGCGCCGGGCTGATCTGGAAGGCGTCGAGCACGGCCTGGTCCAACCCCTCGCGGTGATAGGCCAAGGGCGCCTCGTAGATCGAGGACAGATCCTGCGCCGCGATCACCGCGTCGGGCCGCACGTTGCAGAACAGCGCCAGCTTTTCGCGTTCCTTCGCGGGGATCGGCCCCTCGGAGCGGCACACCAGGATGTCGGGCGCGATGCCGATCGAGCGCAGCTCCTTCACCGAGTGCTGCGTCGGCTTCGTCTTCAGCTCGCCCGACGCCTTGATGTAGGGCAGCAGCGTCAGGTGCATGAAGATGCACTGGCCGCGCGGCTTGTCCTGGCTGAACTGGCGGATCGCCTCGAAGAAGGGCAGCCCCTCGATGTCGCCGACGGTGCCGCCGATCTCGCAGAGCATGAAATCGACCTCGTCCTCGCCGACCTTGAGGAAATCCTTGATCTCGTTGGTGACGTGGGGAATCACCTGGATCGTCTTGCCGAGGTAATCGCCGCGGCGCTCCTTTTCGAGCACGTTGGAATAGATCCGGCCGGACGAGACCGAGTCCGTCATCCGCGCAGCCACGCCCGTGAACCGTTCGTAATGCCCGAGGTCGAGATCGGTTTCGGCCCCGTCATCGGTCACGAAGACCTCGCCATGTTCGAAGGGCGACATCGTGCCGGGATCGACGTTGAGGTAGGGGTCGAGCTTGCGCAGCCGCACGGTGAAGCCGCGGGCCTGCAGAAGCGCGCCAAGCGCGGCCGAGGCCAGACCCTTGCCAAGCGACGAGACCACACCGCCGGTGATGAAAATGTAACGCGCCATGGCTGTATGATCTCCCGTGCCGGGTTTGCCGCAGATGTCCGCGGCCCTTGCCCTATCCCTGTGTCACGGGATTTGACAATAACCGGATTCGCCTGATTGCCGCAAGGCAATCGGCTACATGATGTTGAATGAGCGGGTCAAAAACCCCAGATATGCGCGCTTGCAGGTCAGTCTGCGCGCGGCGGCAGCGCCGGGGCGTCGCCCGAGACGGGCGGCAGCAAGTCCGACGCCGGCGGCAGGGCCGGTGCATCCGCCGGGGCGTCCTGCGTGGCGGCCCCGGTGCCGATCCGGTCGAGCACCGACGATCCGGCCGAATTCTGCGCCGCGATGATCGTCAGCGTGATCGACGTGGCCAGAAAGGCGATGGCGAAGGCCCAGGTCAGCTTGCCCAGCGCCGTCGCGGCCTGACGCCCGGTCATCACGCCGCCACCGCCGCCCATGCCCAGTCCGCCCCCTTCGGAACGCTGCAGCAAAACCACGCCGATCAGGCAGATGGCGAGGATGAGATGGACGACGAGGATGACGTTTTCCATGGGCAGGGTCCCTTTTCGAGGCCGGGCTCGGATTTGCGCCTACTTATGAGATGCGGCATGCCGCCGCAAGACCAACTGGTGCAACTTTAACGTGAATCGCGTCAGCGCATGCAAGCTCTTTTGTGATTGCGGGCGATCCTTTCGTGTTCTGCACACCAATGTATACCGATTCCGCGCGAGACCAGCGTCGGCCCGGTGTCGGGGCGCGAATTGCGGCGGCGTGTCGCACGGGACGCGCGCGTTTGCGAGTCTGCGCTTTCAACCGCGCGCCGCGCCCGCTATAGGCGCTCCGGGCTGCAAATCGGAGGATCCGCCATGGCCAATGTCGTCGTCGTCGGCGCCCAGTGGGGCGACGAAGGGAAAGGCAAGATCGTCGATTGGTTGAGCGAGCGCGCCGACGTGATCGCGCGCTTCCAGGGCGGGCACAACGCCGGCCACACGCTCGTGATCGACGGGGCGGTCTACAAGCTGCACGCGCTGCCCTCGGGCGTGGTGCGGGGCAACAAGCTCTCGGTCATCGGCAATGGCGTCGTGCTCGATCCCTGGCACCTGCTGGGCGAGATCGAGACGATCCGCGCGCAGGGCGTGGAGATCACGCCCGAGACGCTGATGATCGCCGAGAACACGCCGCTGATCCTGCCCATCCACGGCGAGCTGGACCGCGCCCGCGAAGAGGCCGCGCGCCCCGGTGCCAAGATCGGCACCACCGGCCGCGGCATCGGCCCGGCCTACGAGGACAAGGTCGGCCGCCGCTCTGTCCGCGTTGCGGACCTTGCCGATGACGCCACGCTCGAGGCGCGGGTGGACCGCGCGCTCACCCATCACAACGCCCTGCGCAAGGGGCTGGGCATCGCCGAGGTCGACCGGGCCGCGCTGATCGCGCAGCTGAAAGAGATCGCGCCGCAGATCCTGCAATATGCAGGCCCCGTCTGGAAGGTGATGACCGAGAAGCGCAAGGCCGGCAAACGCATCCTCTTCGAAGGGGCGCAGGGCGCGCTTCTGGACATCGACTTCGGCACCTATCCCTTCGTCACCTCGTCCAACGTGATCGCGGGGCAGGCGGCGACGGGCGTCGGCATCGGGCCGGGCGCCATCGACTACGTGCTGGGCATCGTGAAGGCCTATACCACCCGCGTGGGCGAAGGGCCGTTTCCGACCGAGTTGCATGACGAAGACGGCCAGCGCCTTGGCGAGCGCGGCCACGAGTTCGGGACCACCACGGGCCGCAAGCGGCGCTGCGGCTGGTTCGACGCCTGCCTCGTGCGGCAGACCTGCGCCACCTCGGGCGTGAAGGGGATCGCACTGACCAAGCTCGACGTGCTCGACGGGTTCGAGACGCTGAAGATCTGCGTGGGTTACGACCTCGACGGCCAGCGCCTCGACTACCTGCCGACCGCGGCGGATCAGCAGGCGCGCTGCACGCCGATCTACGAGGAAATGCCGGGCTGGTCCGCCTCGACCGAGGGCGCGCGCAGCTGGGCCGACCTTCCGGGCGAGGCGGTGAAATACGTGCGCCGCATCGAGGAGTTGATCGAGTGCCCGGTGGCCCTACTCTCCACCTCGCCCGAGCGGGACGACACGATCCTCGTGACCGATCCGTTCGCCGACTGACACCGCACCGACCCGAAAGGGACTGCCATGGCGCTCAGCTACAAGGCCCGGCGACGGCTGTCGCTGGTGTTTCTCTTCCTTGGCCTGCCGGCCTACATCGCGCTTGCGTGGTGGATCATGAGCCTGTTCGAGCGGCCCTCTCTCTGGGTCGAACTGGCGATCTACACGGTGCTGGGCGTGATCTGGGCCTTCCCGCTCAAGGCGGTGTTCAAGGGGGTTGGGCAAGCCGACCCGGACGCGCGGCCCGAGGACTGAGGCCGCACCGCGCCGGGTCAGGCCGGGTCCGGGGTCAGCCTTCGTCCGGGCCTGCGCCCAACCGGAACACACCGCGCGCCACGCGCTCGACCCGCCCGCTGCGCAGCAGCGTGCTGAAGGCCTCGAACATGTCGTCGCGGTCGATCGAGTTGTCGGTCGCATCTGCGATCATGCGAAACAGTGTCGGGCGGTCGAATTCATCCGACCCGAATTCCGCGGTGGCATAGATCGCCGCCAGTTCGACCACGTCCTCGATCTCCACCGCGTCGCTCTGCTCGAGGCGCAGGGCGAAGCGTTCGCTATGGGTCAGGGCAATCTCGTCGTCGGCGTGGGGCAGGCCCGCGGGGGTGGCTTCGGGTGCCGGGGTCGCCGGCGGCTGTGCCTCGGTGGCCGCGTCCCTGCCGTCGGCGGGGGCGGTCGCGCCGTCCTCGGCAGCCGCGGTTCCGCGGCCAAGGCTCATGATCAGCCCGGCGCGCTGCGCGAGCTGTGCAAGGCTGTTGGCCGTCTTGCGCGGTGCGGCTTCGGCGGGGGGCGCGGCGCTTTCGGCCGTGGCCGCGGTCGCGTCCGAGGCAAGCTGCAGCGGCGCAGCGCCTTCGCCACTGGTCACGCGGCGGGGCTGGACCGGGGCGCGCGGGGCCTCGGGCATGTCGTCGATGCGCTGTTCCGACACCAGCACGAGCGGCGTTGCGCGGGCTTCGCCGCGGCGGCGGGTGACATCGACCCGGACACGGCGCGGGCGCATGACCTGGGCAAGGTCCTCGCGGTAATCGGCGGTGGCGTCTTCCTGCGCGTCCGCATCCTCGGGCGACAGGTGCCGCTCGGCGGTCCGGGCCGCGACCGCGGCCTTGAGATGCTCGATATTGGCCCGGCGGCGCGAGGTGTCGGCATGGGAAAGCCGGTCCTCGGTGGCGGTGAACAGGCGGTCGGCGTCCTCGACCTGCGACAGGCGCAAGGGGCCTTCGCCGCCTTCGGAGGCCTGCGGGGCCGGGGGGGCGGTGTTTCCGGCAATCGGGGCGTCTGCCTCCCGCGCCGAGGGCGCGCCGCTTGCGGCGGCGATGACCGCCGAGAGGGTCGCATCGTCCTCCGGTTCCGGTTGTGGCTCCGGCTCTGCGGAGGACGTGGAGGCGCTGGCCGGTGCGCCCCCGGCCGACCGGTCGTCGCCGTCGTCCTCATCCTCGTCCAGGGCATCCGGTGCGCCCATGGCGCTGCGTCGGATCATGGCCAGCCGTTCGGCCACCGAAACGCCGTCAAGCGGCGTGGTCGATGCGAAGTAGCCGCTGTCGTCCAGGTCGGGGGCCTGCTCCTCGGCTTCGGCGAAGAACGCTGCGGGCCGGGTGTCGGCGTCGTCCTCATCCTCCTGCCCGGTGCGGTCGTCCCGCGGCGCAAGCTCGGGCGCGGTCGGCTGCGCAGCGTCGGTGGCGGCATCGGGCGTTTCGGCCAGCGCCGCGGCGACGGCGGCAAGCGTGTCGGCTCCGTCACCGACTTCGGCAACAGTCTCCTGCGGGGGCTCGTCTGCGTCGGTCTCTTCCGTGGCTTCGGTCGGCGCAACGGGCTCACCGGCCACGGCATTCCGCACAGGGGCGTTGTCCTCGGCCTCGGCCTCGACTTCGGGCGGCGTGTCGTCCACCGCCTCCGGCGCGATGTCGCGCGGCGCGGGCTGGGCCCGGCTTGCCTGCGGCGCGGGCTGTTCGGGGACCACCGGCTCCGAAGCCGCGTCGGCGCTGTCCTCACCATATTGGCGCAGCAACAGGCCGCTTTCCAGGATGCGCGCATCCACCCGACGCTGGATCGCGGCCTCGGTGATGCGGTGCAGCATCTCGGTATCCGGCGTCGGAGGCTCGGCCCCGAAATACCTGTCCTCGGCGGCGAGGTCGCGGAAATACTCCGCGATGGCCTTCATCGCCTCGAACGGCTTGTCGAAGCCCTCGAGGGTGCAGGAAAAGGTGCCGTAGGACACCGTCAAAATCTTGTTCGCGTCGCTCATGGGTCTCTATCGCTCTGCTCGACCGGACGTGTCCGATTTTTTAATGATTGCATTCGTTCTTCCAAAGTGATTCCGCGAAAACGCGTCACGAATAGGGCGTTTCAAGGGAGATAATGCTGAACATGGGCAACAATGTGACGCGCTTCGAGGCGGGGGAGGGCGTGACCCTGCTGGGCGGCGGCACGCTGGGCGCGGGGGATCTTGCGCTTGCCCTGTCGCTGGCCCCGCGCCTTGTCGCCGCCGATGGGGGCGCTGCGCGCGCGCTTGCCGAAGGCCACATGCCCGAAGCGGTCTACGGCGACATGGACAGCCTCGGCCCCGAGGCGATGGCGCGCATCCCCGCCGAGCGCCTGCATGTCATCCCCGAGCAGGAGACGACCGATTTCGACAAGGCGCTGCGTCATGTCGTGGCCCCCGTGATCCTTGCCGTGGGCTTTACCGGCGCGCGCATCGATCACGAACTTGCGGCCTACCATGTCCTTGCCGCCCGCCCCGATGCGCGCTGCATCGTGCTGGGCGTGTCGGACCTGGTGTTCCATGCGCCGCCCCGCCTGCTGCTGGACCTGCCGGCGCGCACGCGCGTGTCGATCTTTCCGCTCGCACCGGTGACCGGGCGCAGCCGCGGGCTGGACTGGCCCATCGACGGCCTCAGGCTCGATCCGCTGGGGCGCATCGGCACCTCGAACCGCAGCACGGGGGGGGCGGTCGAGCTGTGTTTCGACGCGCCCGGCGCGCTGGTGATCCTGCCGCGCGACCACCTGGCCGCGGTCCGTGACGCCGTGGCGGCGGCGTCAGTTTGGTCTCGCCCCGCGCGCGCGGCTTCGCTATGACGTAGAAAATACCAGTTCTTCAGGAGACAGGCCGCGCCATGACCGCCGAGCTTTCCCCCATCGACAAGGCGAAATACGTCGCCGCCCGCCGCGCCGTCGAATTCGTCGAGGACGGCATGCGCGTCGGCCTCGGCAC
>JAOARA010000153.1 GCA_025211115.1 Roseicyclus sp.
CCTCCGCCGCGCGCGAGGGGTTCCGCGTCGCCGTTTCGCAGTGCTGGAACGTCGGGTCGCTCAGCACCGAGGCGCAGCGCACCACCGTCGTGGTGGGCGTCGACATGAGCCGCGAGGGCCGCCCCGTGGATGGCACGCTGCGCCTTGTGTCCTACGAGGGCGGCAGCCAGTCCGCGGCGCAGCAGGCTTTCGAGGCCGCCCGCCGGGCGATCCTGCGTTGTGGCACCGACGGATACGGGTTGCCCGCCGAAAGCTACGCCCATAGGCGGCAGGGGGCGCGGGTCTTCAACCCCGCGCGGATGCGCCTGAGAGGATGCGTGCCGCCCCCCTTGCCGCCCGCATGGCCCTGTCGACACCGGCCCCGTCCGGGGCCACCGGCACCGTCGAGGTGACGCCGCAAGACCTGTTGCGCGCCAGCCTGACCGAGATGGTCGCGCCCTGTTGGTCCGTGCACGGCCTGTCCCCCTCGGCCCGCGCCACCGTCGTCACCCTCGCGGTGGAGATGCCGCCCGAGGGTCAGCCGCGCGCCGTGTCGATCCGGCTGCTCCGCGCGCGTGGCGACCGCTACCCCGCCGATGTGACGCAGGCCTTCGAGGCCGCGCGCCGGGCGGTTCTGCGCTGCGCCGGGGCGGGCTACGATCTGCCCGCCGACCTTCACCCCTTTTGGCGCGAGGTGGAGATGACCTTCGACGCCAACCCGCATGTGATGTGATGTTACCGATCCGTCCCGCCATACCAAGGACCAGACGCCGCCCGTCGCGGCAGGAGGTGTTTCCATGCTGACCCGTCGTTCCCTGATCCGCTCGAGTGCCGCGCTGACGCTGGCCTCGAGCCTGCCGCTGGTCCCCGCCCGTGCCCAGACCGGGCCACTGCGCCTCGAGATCACCGAGGGCGTGATCGAGCCCTTGCCCTTTGCGATCCCGCGTTTCATCGCGCGCAATGGCGCGGCGGCGGATGCGGCTGCCGACATCACCCGCGTGATCGCCGCCGACCTGCGGGGCACGGGCCTGTTCCGGCCGATCCCCGAAAGCGCGCATATCTCGAGCGTGACCGCCTTCGACGCGCCGGTGCAATACAACGACTGGCAGGCGATCAACGCGCAAGCCCTGATCGTGGGCGAGGTCGAGGAAAGCGGCGGCCGCCTGATCGTGCGCTTCCGCCTGTTCGACGTGTTCAGCCAGCAGCCGCTGGGCGAAGGTCTGCAATTCGTCGGCCCGCGCGAGGGCTGGCGGCGCATGGCGCATAACGTCGCCGACCAGGTCTACGAGCGGATCACGGGCGAGGGCGGGTATTTCGACACCCGCGTCGTCTTCATCCACGAGGAGGGGCCGAAGAATGCCCGCCTCAAGCGGTTGGCGATCATGGATTACGACGGGGCGAACGTGCAGTTCCTGACCGACTCGCGCTCGCTCGTTCTCGCGCCGCGGTTCAGCCCGACGGGCGACCGGATCATCTACACCAGCTACGAAAGCGGCCAGCCGCGCGTCTACCTGATGGACGTGGCCACCGTCACGCGCCGCCCGCTCGAGGCGATCTCGGCCGGCGACATGAGCTTTTCGCCGCGCTTCACACCCGACGGCGGCAGCGTTGTCTTCTCGATGGCGCAGGGCGGCAACACCGACATCTTCCGCGTCAGCGTGGGGGGCGGGGCGCGCACGCAGCTGACCAGCGCGCCCTCGATCGAGACCGCGCCCTCCTTCTCGCCCGACGGCAGCCAGATGGTCTTCGAGAGCGACCGCACCGGCGGGCAGCAGATCTACGTCATGCCCGCGGGCGGCGGCGAGCCGCAGCGCATCAGCCGCGGCACCGGGCGTTACGGCACCCCTGTCTGGAGCCCGCGCGGCGATTACATCGCCTTCACCAAGCAGGAGGCCGGGCGCTTCCACATCGGCGTGATGCGCACCAATGGCAGCGAGGAGCGGCTGTTGACCGCGTCCTTCCTCGACGAGGGGCCGACCTGGGCGCCGAACGGGCGCGGGCTGATGTTCACCCGCGAGACGGCGGGCGCCGATGGCGCGCCGGCGGTCTACTCGGTCGATATCTCGGGCCGCAACCTGCAGCGGGTGGCGACGCCCGGCATGGCCTCCGACCCGTCTTGGTCGCCGCGCCTGACCTGAGCCTTTCACCCCGCATGGACGGCTGCGGCGCGCCCATGCTAGATTGATTTGAACACCAAGGACCCGATCCCCCATGACCCTTCGTTTCCGTGCTTCCGCGCTCATCCTCACTGCCGCCCTGGCGCTTTCGGCCTGTGCCCAGGGGGGGCTTCGTGGCGATGATACCGTCAACCTCAACGCGCAGGGCGGGCTGGGCGCGGCCTCGGACCCGACCAGCGTGGCCTATTTCAACCAGGTGGTCGGCGACCGCGTGCTCTTCGCCGTCGACCAGTCGACGCTGGACGCACAGGCGCAGGCGACGCTCGACGGGCAGGCGCAGTGGCTTCTGAGCAATGCCGAATACAGGGTCCAGATCGAAGGCCATGCCGATGAGCAGGGCACGCGCGAATACAACATCGCGCTTGGGGCCCGCCGGGCGGCTGCCGTGCGCGATTACCTCGTGTCGCGCGGTGTGCCCGCGAACCGGCTGAACACCATCAGCTACGGCAAGGAGCGCCCGATCGAGATCTGTTCCGAGGAAAGCTGCTACCGCCAGAACCGCCGCGCGGTGACGGTCCTGTCCTTCGGCACCGGGGTCTGACGCGATGCGCCGCGCTCTCGTCCTGGCCCTCTGCCTCGGCCTTGCGGCACCAGCGGCGGTCGCGCAGGACCGGGCGCAGACGCTGGCCGACATCCGGCAGGAGTTGTCGGTGCTCTTCGTCGAGCTGCAGCGCCTGCGGGGTGAGCTGAACACCTCCGGCGGCGCGATGGGCTCGGGCGGGGGCGGCACCGTCCTGAGCCGTGTCGACGCGATCGAGGCCGAGCTGCGTCGCCTCACGGCCCAGACCGAACAGTTGCAGATCCGCATCGACCGGGTCGTGACCGATGGCACGAACCGGGTGGGCGACCTGGAGTTCCGCTTGTGCGAGCTCGAGGCCGATTGCGACATCGGCGACCTGGGCGACACGCCGAACCTCGGCGGGGTCGAGGTGCGGCAGGGCGCTGGCTTCGTCGCGCCGGTCGCACCGGACGCAGGCGGCGGTGCGAACCTCGCCGTCGCCGAGCAGAGCGATTTCGACCGCGCCCGCGCGGCCTACGAGGGGGGCGATTACGCGCAGGCGGCACAGCTCTTCGAAAGCTTCACGCTGACCTATCCCGGTGGCCCCCTCTCGGCCGAGGCGCATTTCCTGCGCGGCCAGTCCGAGGCGCAGCAGGGCCAGTGGAGCCGCGCCGCACGCGCCTATCTCGATGCCTTCACCGCCGACACGCAGGGCGGCCGCGCGGCGGCCTCGCTTCTCAATCTCGGCACGTCGCTGGGTGAGCTGGGCCAGACCGACGAGGCCTGCGTGACGCTGGGCGAGGTCGGCCTGCGCTATCCCGGCGATCCCGCCGTGGCCGAGGCCGAAGCTGCGCGCCTGCGTCTCGGGTGCTTCTGATCCGGTGAGCGAGGACAGCCTCGAGGCGCGCTTCGCCGCCCGGATGGGCGCGCTTCTCGGCCCCGATTTCCCCCCGGCGCTCGGGCTTGCCGTCTCGGGTGGCGGTGACAGCATGGCGA
>JAOARA010000154.1 GCA_025211115.1 Roseicyclus sp.
CTCGCGGCCTTCGACAACCGCGCCCCCGGCTGGGTCGAGCCGGGCACGCCCTCCCCCCGCGCCCTCGACGAGGCCGCCGAGTAACGCCCCCGCAACCGGCGGCGCTACCCCTCGGCCGGATCGTCCCGGTCGTGGCCGCGGCAGGCCGCCGCCAGAACCTCGCGGTAGGCGGCGCGAAAGGCGTCGTTCGTCGCATCGGCCTGCTTGGCAAGCCGGGTCTCCGAAGGCTGCCAATCGGGGCAGGGCTGCCCGATCTCCTGCATCACATGGCGCAGCGTCTCGGCCGGCTGGCGGACCAGCGCCTCGTAGGTCACCTCGGTGCCCGCAAGGCCGAAGGCTTCGAAGATCATCGGGAATAGCGCGTCCTCGCGGACCACCGCCGCGACCTGCCGCGTGATCCGGTCCGCGTCATACCGCGGGGTGACCTGCGTCTCGACCGGGGTCAGGCTGGTCCATTTGCCGGTCTGCCACGCGATCTCGCGCGAAATCGCCTGCCCGACCACGTCACGCCGCCGGATATGCACCACCCGCAGCCCGCCCTCGTGCATCTCGGGGATGCGGCAGCGCAAGAGCATCAGCAACTGGTCCCAGGACGCCTTGACGCCAAAGGGCACGCGATGCCGCTCGGCCAGTTCGGTGAAATAGCCGGGGAAGGTCTCGACGCCCCAGGCCTCGCATCGGCGCGCGACCGTATCGGCGTTCAACGCCTCGCCCAGCCCCGCCACGCGCCCGGTCGAGCGCATGAGTTCCGCAAGATGGTTCGACCCGCTGCGATTTGTGAAGGCGATCACGACAAGCGGATGCGGGATCACCGGGCCGCTGCCCTCCCAGCAAAGCTTGCCGTCGAACACCGCCTCGATCTCCTGCTGGTGCATCCCGGTGTCGCCGAGCTGCGCAAGAAAGAGGTCTGCATACTGCATGTACTGTCCCGTCGCGGTCCTGCCGCGGCCGCTTGCCACAGCAATAGACGACGCGGTGCAGCTTGAAAAGTCAAAGGCCCCGGATCGGGGGCTTGACCCTCCAGTCACTGGAAGGCCTATGTCCCCTCTATCACACCCGGAGGGCAGCATGCCGCGCGATACCCAGCACAAGACCCGGCGCTATGCCGTGGACAACCTCACCTGCGGCGGCTGCGTCGCGCGGGCCGAGGCGGCGCTGGCGGCCGTGCCCGGCGTCGTGTCGGCGCAGGTGAACCTTGCCACGCGGCGCGCGGATGTCGTCACCGACGACGGCTTCGACGCCGCCGCCCTCGATGCCGCGATGCGCGGCGCGGGCTACCCGGTGCAGCCCACCGGGGGCCGCGCGCTGCGCGTCACGGTCGCCAACATGACCTGCGGCGGCTGCGCCTCCCGCGCCGAAACCGCGCTCAACGCCCTGCCCGAGGTGCTCGAGGCGCAAGTGAACCTCGCCCTCAAGCGCGCCGATCTCCGGCTGGCCGAGGGCGCGGACCTCGCCAGCGTCCAGGCCGCGATGGAGGCCGCGGGCTATCCCGTCACCCCGCTCGACGCGCCCGAGACGGCCAACAGCGACCCCGAAACGCCCGAGGATGAAACCGCCCCGCTCCGCCGTGCCTTTCTCTGGGCGGCGGCGCTGACCCTGCCGGTCTTCGTGCTCGAGATGGGCGGCCATCTGGTCCCCGCCTTCCACCACTGGCAGATGCAAACCTTCGGCACCTTCCCCCTGCATCTCGTGCAGTTCCTGCTGACCACCGCCGTCCTCTTCGGCCCCGGTCGCGTGTTCTTCCGCCTCGGCGTGCCTGCCCTGATCAAGGGCGCGCCCGAGATGAACAGCCTCGTCGTTCTCGGTGCGGGCGCGGCCTGGGCCTGGTCCACGGTCGTCACCTTCGCCCCGCAGATCATCCCCGAGACCGGCCGCTTCGTCTATTTCGAGGCTGCCGCCGTCATCGTCACCCTGATCCTTCTGGGCCGCTGGCTCGAGGGACGCGCGCGCGGACAGGCCGGTGCCGCGATCCGCGGTCTCATGGCGCTCCGCCCCGACACAGCCTTGCGCGTCGAGAACGGGCAAGAGACCGAGGTGCCGCTGTCCGACCTCCGCCGCGGCGACCTTGTCCGGCTCAAGCCCGGCGGCCGTGTCGCCGTCGACGGCGAGGTGGTCGAGGGCGAAAGCTGGATCGACGAGGCGATGCTGACCGGCGAACCCCTCCCCGTCGCCAAGCGCGCGGGCGACCCCGTCTCCGCGGGCACCGTGAACGGCACCGGCACGCTGCTTTACCGCGCCACCGCCGTGGGCGCCGACACCGTGCTCGCGCGCATCGTCACCATGGTCGAGGACGCACAGGCCACCCGCCTGCCGGTGCAATCGCTGATCAACCGCGTGACCGCGATCTTCGTGCCGGTGGTGCTTGTCATCGCGCTCGTCGCCGCGGGCGCGTGGCTGACCTTCGGCCCCGAGCCGGCCAAGGCGCTGGTGATCGGCGTTTCCGTCCTGATCATCGCCTGCCCCTGCGCCATGGGGCTTGCCACGCCCGTCTCGATCCTCGCCGGCACGGGCCGCGCCGCCGAGCTGGGCGTGCTCTTCCGCACGGGCGACGCCCTGCAAGACCTGTCCCGCGTCTCCCTCGTCGCCTTCGACAAGACCGGCACCCTGACCGAGGGGCGGCCCTCCGTCACCGCCATCACCCCCACCAGCGACTGTGACGAGGCCACGCTCCTCACGCTCGCCGCCGGGGCCGAGGCATCCTCCGAACACCCGCTCGCCCGCGCCATCCTGTCCGAGGCCCGCGCCCGCGGCCTGACGCCTGCCCGCACCGACAGCTTCGAAGCCGTCACCGGCGGCGGCGTCACCGCCATGATCGAGGGCGAGACCCTCCGCCTCGGCTCCCGCTCCTTCCTCGAGGCCGAAGGCGTCGCCGTCCCCCCCACCGATCCCGGCCCCGCGACCGAGGTGCATGTCGCCCGCGGCGCGCTCTACCTCGGCCACCTTGCGCTCTCGGACAAGCTCAAGCCCGAAGCCGCCCGCGCCGTCGCCGCCCTCAAGGCCCGCGGCGTGCGCGTGGCGCTTCTCTCCGGCGATGCCGAGGGGCCGGTCAACGCCGTCGCGCAAGAGCTGGGCATCGACGACGCCCACGCCCGCCTCTCGCCCGCCGACAAGCGCGAACAGGTCGCGCGCTGGCGCAGGCAGGGCCTGAAGGTCGCCTTCGTCGGCGACGGCCTCAACGACGCCGCCGTGCTGGCCGAGGCCGATGTCGGCATCGCGCTGGGCACCGGCACCGACGTGGCGATCGAGGCGGGCGACGTCGTCCTCGTCTCCGGCGCGCCTACCGGCGTCGCCACCGCGATGGAGGTCTCGCGCCGCACCCTGCGCAATATCGCGCAGAACCTCGTCTGGGCCTTCGGCTACAACGTCGCGCTCATCCCCGTCGCCGCCGGGCTGCTCGCGCTGATCGGCGGCCCCTTCCTCAACCCCATGCTGGCGGCGGGCGCGATGGCGGCAAGCTCCGTCCTCGTCGTCCTCAACGCCCTCAGACTGCGCCGGATGGAGGCCGCATGAACA
>JAOARA010000155.1 GCA_025211115.1 Roseicyclus sp.
CATCTTCCGCTTCACCCAGGCGGGCTCCGAGGTGTCGGCGCTTCTGGGCCGTATCCCCTCGGCCGTGGGCTACCAGCCGACGCTGGCCACCGACATGGGCGCGATGCAGGAACGCATCACCTCGACCAAGGCCGGCTCGATCACCTCGATCCAGGCCGTCTACGTTCCCGCGGACGACCTTACCGACCCGGCACCGGCCACGACCTTCGCCCACCTCGACGCCACGACCGTTCTGTCGCGCGCCATCTCCGAGCTGGGCATCTACCCGGCCGTGGACCCGCTCGACTCGACCTCGCGCCTGATGGACCCGCAGATCGTGGGTGAAGAGCACTACCAGGTCGCCCGCGACGTGCAGGGGATCCTTCAGCGCTACAAGTCGCTGCAGGACATCATCGCCATCCTCGGGATGGACGAACTGTCGGAAGAGGACAAGCTGACCGTGGCCCGCGCCCGGAAGATCCAGCGTTTCCTCAGCCAGCCCTTCGACGTGGCCAAGGTTTTCACCGGCTCGGACGGTGTGCAGGTTCCGCTTGACGTGACGATCGCCTCCTTCAAGGCCGTGGTCGCAGGCGAATACGACCACCTGCCCGAAGCGGCCTTCTACATGGTCGGCGGCATCGAAGAGGTGATCGCAAAGGCCGAACGCATGGCGGCCGAAGCCGCGTAACGCAAAGGTGGGTCGCCCTGATCCTGCGGCACAGCGCCCGTAGGGTGGGGGCAACCCACCACCCGCCAAAGGAGAGCCGCGAATGGCTGCGAAGATGCAATTCGATCTGGTCTCGCCCGAGCGGCGTCTCGCCTCGCTCGAGGTGGAGGCCGTGCAGATCCCCGGCACCGACGGGGACATGACGGCGATGGCGGATCACGCGCCGATGATCACCACGCTGCGCCCCGGTGTCCTGCGGGTCGACGGGGCGGGGTCGGGCGCCGAGACCGCGTATTTCGTGACCGGTGGCTTCGTCGATGTCGCAGGCCCCTCGGTCACCGTTCTGGCCGAGCGCGCGCTGCCCGTCAGCGAAGTGACCGCCGAGATCATGGACGGCTTCATCGCCGAGGCCCGCGCCGCCCATGACAAGGCCCGCGCCGCAAGCGACGCCCCCGAAACGGCGGCGGATGCCGCGGCGAAGCTTCTCGCCGACATGGAGGCCGCAAAGGGCCACATGCTGGGTTGAGCACCGCCTTTCGGACGATGGATCGGCCCCTGCAGCACGCTGCGGGGGCCTTTTTCGTGGCCAAACCCGCGGTTTTGCCGCTATGTCTCTTCGGAACCGGCCAAAACACCCGGTAGAAGGCCGGACCGGGCAGGACGAACAAGACAGCGCATGAAACGCCTCAGTCATCATCTGATCGGAGCCGAGCAGGGCTCGCTCGTCCTGTTCAGCGATTTCGAGGACAATGGCCCGATGTGGACGGGCGAGGGCCCGCGCGAGGTGCGCCGCACCGTGCAGTTCTCCGAGCCCTTTCGCGCCGCCCCGATGGTGACCGTCGGGATCTCCATGTGGGACACGGGCGGCGATACGAACCAGCGCGCCGACCTGCGCGCCGAGGCCGTGACCGCCGAGCGGTTCGAGCTGGTCTTCCGCACATGGGGAGACAGCCGCGTCGCCCGCATCCGCGCCGACTGGATGGCGCTGGGAGAGCTCCCGGCCGGGGACGACTGGCAGCTCTACTGAGGCACGCCGGCCGCCCGCGGGACATGCCTCGTCCGAGGCGCGGACACGGACCGCCGCGCGCGCGTCACCGCTCGCCCTGTCACGGCGCTCAGGACCGGTTCACGCCAAGGCCCCCCACGGGCCTCAGCCGCCGCTTTCGCCCGCCGCCAGCTCGGGGTTCCACAGGGCCAGCCCAAGCTGCCGCGCCGCGGCCAGCGACAGGGTTTCGCTGTCCAGCCCCTGCGGGGCCTGGAAGTCGCGCACCGCGCGCATCGTGCGCCGGTTCATCACCCCCGTCGCCGGGCCGAGGTAAAGGCCCCGCACCGCAAGCGCGCGCTGCAGCGAGGCGATGAACTCGGGGTCGCCCCGCTGCAACTGGCAGGGGATCTCGAACCACAGCTCGCGGCGTTCCTCGACGATGCGCTGCTGCGTCTCGGTCACGAAAACCGCGGGTTCCAGCACGCTGCCGTCGCTGGCGATCTGCGGTGGCTGCAGCATCACCTGCTCGGTCACGGTCTCGATCACCGCGGGCGTGGATTCATTGGCGTAGCAGGCCGAGGGGTCCGCATTCGGCGGACCTGCACCGCGGGTGACCATGGTCGCGCCTTCTCCGGCCTGCAACGGCTCGGCGAACGCGTCCCGCTCGGACAAGGGCACACAGGCCGAAAGGGCCGTGACGCCGGCCAGAAGGATCGCTACGCGCATGGACTGCCCGTCCTGCCTGTCTTGCTGTTCCGGGCAGGATACACGGGTTTCGCGCGTCGGGAAAGCGCGGGCGTTCTCAGGGCTGATCGGCGGCGCGCGTCGGCTCGTGCAGGCGCACCAGCTCGTCCAGCATCTCCGAGATATCCTCGACCTCTTCGGCGACCACATGGGTGACACCCGACTGCCGCTGCACCCGCCCCGTCACCCGCAACAGCCGCCCCGCGATCACCGCGCGGCGGAACCGCTGGTAGATCTTCTGCCAGACGACGACGTTGCAGACCCCGAACTCGTCCTCGAGCGTGACGAAGATCACCCCCTTGGCCGTGCCCGGCCGTTGCCGCACCAGCACAAGCCCCGCCACCGCCACCCGCGCCCCCTCGGGCGGCAGGTGCAGCAGGTGATGCGGCAGGCACGCGGGCGGGCGTGGCCAGGCGGGGGGGTGAAGGGCGGGTTCCATGGGGAACGAATGTAGAACATAACGGCATCCGCGCAAGCCCGGCAATTCGGGCTGGAAAGCGGGGGGCGCGCATATTACCTACAGCCGGGCGCGCGCAGGCGGCCCCGGATCAGGAAAGGCAAGAGATGGCGAAGATCACCTATATCGAGCACAACGGAACCGAACACGTGGTCGAGGTGCCCAACGGTCTGACCGTGATGGAAGGCGCCCGCGACAACAACATCCCCGGCATCGAGGCCGATTGCGGCGGTGCCTGTGCCTGTTCCACCTGCCATGTCTATGTCCACCCCGACTGGGTCGCCAAGCTGCCCGGCATCGACCCGATGGAAGAGGACATGCTGGAATTCGCCTACCAGCCCGACGCGACACGCTCGCGGCTGACCTGCCAGCTCAAGGTTTCGGACGCGCTCGACGGTCTCGTCGTGCAGATGCCCGAAAAGCAGATCTGATCCAACCGCCGGTGGCGCCGCGCGATCCGTTGCGCAACTGTCCAGGGGCCGCCCGCGGCGCAGGTCTGGCGGCGGGCCTGTGGCTGGCGGGAGCCCTTGCCGCGGCGGCCTGCCAGGCCCCGCCGTGGCAGGACCCGGCGATGGAGGGCTCGCTGACCCGCGCCGCGGCGCAGGATGGCCCCGTCGCCGCCTGGTTCGAAGACCCCACCACGCGCTACGCGCATGCCGTCCTGGGCGACGGCATCGAGGCCGGCACGCTGGCCGTGCAGACCGCCCCCGCGCCCGACTGCCGCGTCGCCCGGATCACCCTGCCAGAGACCGAGGTCTTCGAGGACATCGCCCCCCGCCTCGCCGATCTCGACGGCGACGGCAGGGCCGAGGTCATCGCTGTCCACAGCCACCGCGACCGCGGCGCGCGCCTCGCCGTCTATGCCGTCACCCCCGACGGCACCGGCCTTGGGCTTGCTGCCGCCACGCCCCATATCGGCCGCGCGCACCGCTGGCTCGCGCCGGTGGGGGCTGCCGATCTCGACGGGGACGGCGCGATCGAGATCGCCTATGTCGACCGCCCGCACCTTGCCCGCACCCTGCGCGTCTGGCGCTACCTGCCCGAAGGGCCGGGGCAGGGCAGGCTGACCGAGGTCGCCGCCCTCGGGGGGCTGACCAACCACCGCATCGGCGAGGCCCACATCTCGGGCGGCCTGCGCGACTGCGGCGCGGGCCCCGAGATCATCACCGCCGACGCCAGCTGGTCCCGCGTGATGGCCACCCGCCTCGAGGGCACCACCCTGACCACCCGCCCCCTCGGCCCGTGGACCGCCACCACCGCCGCCGCCGCGCTGGCTTGCCGCCAGTGACCGCCGGTCAACCATGACGCGGGCGCCCTGCCTTCCTCTTTCCCCGAATACGCATGCCCCACGGTGCCGCCAGCCCTGCCGCCGGGGTTGACTTCACCGCCTGCCGACGCTCTATCGGCGCGACGCCAGACCCGAGCCGAGACACCCAGAAAAGGGACCGCCCATGCACGCCTTCCGCAGCCACACCTGCGCCGCCCTGAGCGCCGCCAATACCGGCGAAACCGTCCGCCTGTCGGGCTGGGTCCATCGCCGGCGCGACCACGGCGGCGTGATCTTCATCGACCTGCGCGACCATTACGGCATCACGCAGGTGCTGTGCGATCCCGACAGCCCGGTTTTCGCGCAGGTGGAAAAGCTGCGCAGCGAATACTGCATCCGCATCGACGGCATCGTGAAGGCGCGCGCGCCCGAGCTGGTGAACCCCAAGCTGCCCACCGGCGAGATCGAGGTCTTCATCCGCGACATGGAGATCCTCGGCGGCGTTTCGGGCGACCTGCCGCTGCAGGTCTTCGGCGACCAGGACTACCCCGAGGAAACGCGCCTGAAATACCGCTACCTCGACCTGCGCCGCGAGGGGATGCAGGCGAACATGACGCTGCGCTCGGACGTGGTCGCCTCGATCCGTCGGCGGATGTGGGACATCGGCTTCCGCGAATACCAGACGCCGATCATCACCGCCTCCTCGCCCGAGGGCGCGCGCGACTTCCTCGTGCCGTCGCGGCTGCACCCCGGCAAGTTCTACGCCCTGCCGCAGGCGCCGCAGCAGTTCAAACAGCTCCTGATGGTGTCGGGCTTCGACCGCTATTTCCAGATCGCGCCCTGTTTCCGCGACGAGGATCCCCGCGCCGACCGCTCGCCCACCGATTTCTACCAGCTCGACCTCGAGATGTCCTTCGTCGAGCAGGAGGATGTCTTCGCCACGATCGCACCGGTGCTGAAGGGCCTGTTCGAGGAATTCGGCAAGGGGCGCAGCGTCGACAAGGTCTGGCCGCGCATCTCCTACCGCGAGGCGGCGCTGAAATACGGCACCGACAAGCCCGACCTGCGCAACCCGATCGAGATGCAGGTCGTGTCCGAGCATTTCGCGGGCTCGGGCTTTGCGATCTTCGCGCGCATCCTCGAGCAGGACGGCACCGAGGTCCGCGCGATCCCCGCGCCGGGCGGCGGCAGCCGCAAGTTCTGCGACCGGATGAATTCCTGGGCGCAGAAAGAGGGCCTGCCGGGGATGGGCTACATCTTCTGGCGCGACGGTGCGGATGGGCTGGAGGCGGCGGGGCCGCTGGCCAAGAACATCGGCCCCGAGCGGACCGAGGCGATCCGCCAGCAGCTTGGCCTGACGTCCGGCGATGCGGCCTTCTTCCTCGCCGGCAAGCCGGCCGAGTTCGAAGGCATCGCGGGCCGCGCCCGGACCGAGATCGGGCAGGCGCTGGACCTGATCGACGAGAGCCGCTTCGCCTTTGCCTGGATCGTCGACTTCCCGATGTACGAGAAGGACGAAGAGACGGGCCGCGTCGATTTCAGCCACAACCCCTTCTCGATGCCGCAGGGCGGGCTGGATGCGCTCTCGGGCGACCCGCTCGAGGTGCTGGGCTACCAGTATGACCTTGCCTGCAACGGCTACGAGCTGGTGTCGGGCGCGATCCGGAACCACAAGCCCGAGATCATGTTCAAGGCCTTCGAACTTGCCGGCTACGGCGAGGACGAGGTGCGCAAGCGTTTCGGCGGCATGGTCAACGCCTTCCAGTATGGCGCACCGCCGCATGGCGGCTGCGCGGCGGGGATCGACCGGATCGTGATGATCTTGGCGGGCACATCGAACATCCGCGAGGTCATCCTATTCCCGATGAACCAGCGGGCCGAAGACCTGATGATGAACGCGCCCTCCGAGCCGACAAGCGATCAGCTGATGGAACTGGGCCTGCGCGTCATCCCGCAGGATTGATCCACAGGTTATCCACAGCCTGTTCGATTTTTGACAGCATCAGGGGCCAAGCCGCGGGTATGGCCCCTTTTCTTGTCCGTATTTGGATGTATGGCAGAGGCCTTTCCCGTCACATCGCCACCGGCATTGCGCCAAGCCGTTGCGACAGGAACGCCCTGAGCCCCGACTTGTCGCCGGCGCTGAACGGCTCCGACATCCGCTCGGCGTGGTCGGCCAGCCCCTCGTCCTGCGCGCTGCGCGCAAGGCCCAGCAGGAAGCGGCGCAGGTAGCCCACCGGCGGCGCCTCGAGCGCCAGCAGGTCCATGGCGTGGCCAAGATCCTCCCGGTAGGCGAGGATGTCGGGGGTCGGCGCGGTCGTCTCCGCCGCGCGGAGGGGCTTGGCCATCATCTCGGGTGGCATATGCGCAAGGATCGCGGCCTGGAACCAGGCCAGCGAGGTGATGGGCTTGGGCAGGAAACCGTCCGCGCCGGCCGCCAGCATCTCCTGCGCGGCGACATCGGGCTCGGCCCCCGATGTGCCCAGGATGATCGGCACCCGCGGCTGCATCGCCGCCATGCGCGCGACCAGCCCCAGCCCGGACCCGTCCGGCAGGCCAAGGTCCACGATCGCCACCGAGGGGCGATAGACATCGAGGTGCCGCTCGGCCGAGGCGACGCAATCGGCCCGCCGGATGCGCGCGCCCGAGCGCAGGCACAACAGGCGCAGCGCCTCCGAGGCGTAGCGGCTGTCTTCCACGACGAGGACGGTCAGCCCGAGCAGCGGCCGCTCGGGCGTCGGGCGCGGCTTGAAGTCGAGATCCGGAACCATGTCATCCATTGCGATAATCCCCCTTGGATGCGGACGAGTCGTGCGGTTTACCCGAGTAAAGACCGGTCCGGTTGACAGGCGGTTAACACCGCCCCTGCGGCGCTTCATCTCTTGGCAGGCCAGCCCCTGCGGGCCATATCAGGCCCCGACCACAACAGGAGAAGCGCCCATGATCGGCCGTCTGAACCATGTCGCCATCGCCGTCCCCGACCTCGAGGCCGCCGCCGCGCAATACCGCGACACGCTGGGCGCGCATGTGAACCCGCCCCAGGACGAGCCCGACCACGGCGTCACCGTCGTCTTCATCGAATTGCCGAACACCAAGATCGAGCTGCTCTACCCGCTGGGCGAAAACTCTCCCATCCGCGGCTTTCTCGACAAGAACCCCTCGGGCGGGATCCACCATGTCTGCTACGAGGTCGAGGACATCCTGGCCGCGCGCGACCGGCTCAAGGCCGCGGGCGCGCGGGTGCTGGGCGATGGCGAACCCAAGATCGGCGCGCATGGCAAGCCGGTCCTCTTCCTGCACCCCAAGGATTTCACCGGCACGCTGGTGGAACTGGAGCAGGTCTGATGAACATCGTCACCGGCCTCGTGCTTTACGCGCTCATCTGGTTCATGACGCTCTTCATCGTGCTGCAGGTCGGCGTGACCAGCCAGTCCGAGGCGGGCGCGCGGGTCCGCGGCACGCATGGCTCCGCGCCCGAGAACCCGCAGCTCAAGCGGCGCTTCCTTGTCACCACGGGTGTGGCCGCGGCGATCTGGGCGGTGATTGCCTGGATCATCATCTCGGGCGTGATCTCGATCGAGGATATCGACCTGTTCACCCGCTTCGGGCTGGGTGAGCCGCGCTGAGCATGTGGTAAAGATGCGTGAACACCGCTGCGCCCAGCACGGGCACCAGCAGGTTCACCACCGGGATCGTCAGGGGCACGGCCATCAGCACGCCCGCCGCGAACAGCACCAGCCGGTGCCGCCGCCGGAACGCTCGCGCGCCGGCGGCATCGGTGCGGCGCAGCGCGACCAGCTGGGCGTATTCGCGTCCCAGCAATAGCCCGTTCACCGCCCAGAACAGCAAGGGCGCGATGGGCGCGAACAGCAGATAGGCCACCAAGGCCAGCAGGTTCACCCCGATCACCAAGCCAAGAAACCGCGCGCCATCCGCGATCCCCTCGGCCAGCCCGATGCTGCGCGCGGGCGGCAGGCGGGGATAGTGCCGATCCTCGACCGCATCCGCCACCTGTTCGAGGAAGATGCCCATGAAGGCCGAGGCGACGGGCAC
>JAOARA010000156.1 GCA_025211115.1 Roseicyclus sp.
CCCCATCGCGCGGGCCGCACACCCCGCCCGCCCAAGCGCATTGACCCCGCAAGGGGTGTTTCTCGAGCGCCTCGGGATCACGCACCGCGCGCAAAGCCTCGCCCGCGGGCTGTCGGGTGCGGCACTCGAGACCCATGTCGCGGCGCACAGGCGGTTGACGCACCCGCAGGAGATGGGACACCTTTTCCGCGTGCTCGCCCTTTCGCCACCGGGCGGCCCGCTGCCCCCTGCCCTCGATCCCGGCCCGACATGACCGTCACGTTGACCCTCGACATCCTGACCGCGCCCACCCTCGAGGGGGTGACGCACGGGTTTTTCGGCCGCCGCGGCGGGGCCTCGTCGGGGATCTTCGAGGGGCTGAACTGCGGCGGCGGCTCGTCGGACCAGGCGGCCATCGTGGCGCTGAACCGTGACCGGGCCGCCGACGCGATGGGCGTGCCGCCCGAGCGGCTGCTCACCGTCCACCAGGTGCATTCCGCCCGCGCCGTGATCCTCGACGACGTGCCCGCCGAAAAGCCGAAGGCCGATGCCATCGTGACCGCCACACCGGGCCTTGCCATCGCGGTGCTGACCGCGGATTGCCAACCGGTGCTGTTCGCCGACCGCGAGGCGGGCGTCGTGGGGGCCGCCCATGCGGGCTGGCGCGGCGCGGTTGACGGTGTGCTCGAGGCGACGGTGGAGGCGATGATCGAGGCGGGCGCGCGCCGCGAGGCGATCCGCGCCGTGATCGGCCCCACGATCAGCCAGCCCAATTACGAGGTCGGGCAGGAGTTCTTCGAACGCTTCCACGACGAAGACCCCGCGACCGCGCGCTTCTTCGTCAACGGGGCGGACGGAAAATACCTGTTCGACCTGCCGGGCTACGGCCTGATGCGGCTGAGGGGGGCGGGGATCGCAGCCGCGGAGTGGACGCGGCATTGCACCTATGCCGACCCGGAGCGGTTCTATTCCTATCGCCGCGCCACCCATCGCGGCGAAGCCGATTACGGGCGGCTTCTGTCGGCGATTCGTCTCTGATCCGGGGAAAATCGGGCAGGCTTGCCCGAATTGTCGCCGCCTCCGCCCGGATCGGGGCCGCTTCGGGGCAAGGCGCGCCAAGGATTCGCCCCAATCCGCCCCGGCCAGTGCCGCGGATTTTCGGAAAACCCCGCAAAAACTGCCGCTGCGGCTGCCCTGTCGCGCCACAAAAACGCCCAGCAAATTTACCGCGCGTTGAGATCCTTGCCCTATCCCTGCCGGAAAGGCGGGGCAGATTCGCCTCAAGCCCGAGAGAACGGGCAGAGAGAAACCGGAAAGCACGGAAAGGATGAGGCAGATGAAAACGCGTCGCTGGATGAAGACGGTCCTGAACGAAGCCAAGAAGGAGCAGGTCGAAATGCCCTGGTCCCGCGCCAAGCGCGCCGAACGGCGGGTTGCCAAGACGGTGCGGACGAAGGCCGCCGGGTAAACCGGTCGGGCCGTCCGGGCCAAGGCGCACATGAACAAGGGGCGGCCAGAACGGCCGCCTTTTTCATGTTCGGACGCTTGCGCGCCCACCACCTCAGGCGGTCTGGTTCAGCCGGTCTTCCATCACGTCGAAGGGCACGCCCGGCGCGTCCTTGGAGCCGCGGATCACCAGCGAGGTCCGCACGCTCGCCACGTTGGGCGCGGCGGTCAGCTGACCGGTCAGGAAGCTCTGGAAGGTCGACAGGTCCGGCGCCACGCATTTCAGGATGAAGTCGATCTCGCCGTTGAGCATGTGGCACTCGCGCACCAGCGGCCAGTCGCGGCACCGGTCCTCGAAGGCGACGAGATCCGCCTCGGCCTGGCTGTGCAGGCCGACCATGGCGAAGACCTGCACCTCGAAGCCCAGCAGCCGCGGGGCGACATCGGCATGGTAGCCGCGGATATACCCCGCCTCTTCCAGCGTGCGCACACGGCGCAGGCAGGGCGGCGCCGAGATGCCGACGCGCTTGGCAAGCTCGACATTGGTCATGCGCCCGTCTTCCTGCAACTCGGCAAGGATCTTGCGATCGATCGGATCGAGCTTGGTCTGTGGCATGCGGTCCGCCCCCCTCACGCGATTTTGCAATCTGGTCGCGCGCACCAAGGCTCGCGCAATTTTATTTCGCACCCGCGCAATAAATGGAACATATCGACGGCGGGCGCAACCCCGCGGCGCAGGTCTTTCATCACGCCCCGCGGATGGATATATCCGGTGCAACGGTGCGGCCAAGGGCCTGCGCCACACGCCATCCCGCGACCCGAGCCACGCAAAGGGGAACCCCATGTCCGACACGTCCGACGCCGCCACCCGCCACACCCGCCTTCTGATCATCGGCTCCGGCCCCGCGGGCTATACCGCCGGCGTCTACGCCAGCCGCGCCATGCTCGAGCCGATCCTCGTGCAGGGCATCCAGCCCGGCGGACAGCTGACGATCACCACCGATGTGGAGAACTGGCCGGGCGACGCGAGCGTCATGGGCCCCGACCTGATGGTGCGGATGGAGGCCCATGCGAAAGAGATGGGAACCGAGATCATCTCGGATCACATCACCTCGCTGGACCTGTCCAGGCGCCCCTTCGTGGCGCAGGGTGACAGCGGCACGCGCTATACCGCCGACGCGGTGATCCTTGCGACGGGCGCGCAGGCCAAGTGGCTCGGCCTGCCGTCCGAGGAGCATTTCAAGGGCTTCGGCGTCTCGGCCTGCGCGCCCTGTGACGGGTTCTTCTACCGCGGGCAGGAGATCGTCGTGATCGGCGGCGGCAACACCGCCGTGGAAGAGGCGCTGTTCCTGACGAACTTCGCCTCCAAGGTCACGCTGATCCACCGCCGCGACAGCCTGCGCGCGGAAAAGATCATGCAGGACCGCCTGTTCAAGCACCCCAAGGTCGAGGTTCTGTGGAACCACACCGTCGAGGAGGTCATCGGCAGCGAAGAGCCGCGCGGCGTCGAGGGCGTGCGCGCCCGCCATGTCGAGACCGGCGAGATCACGGAAATCCCCTGCAAGGGGTTCTTCGTCGCCATAGGCCACGCCCCCGCAAGCGAGTTGGTCAAGGACCAGCTCGAGATGCACAACGGCGGGTACGTCAAGGTCGAGCCGGGCACGACCCGCACCTCGGTCCCCGGCGTCTTCGCCGCGGGTGACCTGACCGACCATGTCTACCGGCAGGCCGTGACCAGCGCCGGCATGGGCTGCATGGCCGCGCTCGACGCCGAGAAGTTCCTGGCCGAACAGGAAGGCGAGCCGGTGACCGAGGCCGGGGCCTATGCCGCGGAGACGCCCGCCGCGGAGTGATCCCGCGGCGAGCAGCGGCGCGCCTGCGTCAGACGAACAGGAACAGCAGCAGCGCAAGGCCCGCAACGAGGCCGATATCGCCGAAGTCGAACCCGTCATCTCCGCCGGACGAGGCGGTTTCCTCTTCGGGCGGGGTCGGGGTCTCTTCGGGTGTCATCTCGACCTGCGGCAGGTCCGTGGGCAGCAGCACGCTGTCGATGCCATGGGCGATCCCGTTCGAGGCCGCGATGTCGGGCGAGATGACCTGCGCATCGGGCGTGTCGGGATCAGCATCGACAAGCCCTTGCGCGCTGACGCCCAGGTCGACACCCGATAGGGTGGCCACGCTGTCGGAGGCGGTGATCTCGTCCAGCGTCTGCGCGCCGGGCGAGACGTGGATCTGCAGCACGCTGCGGACAAGACCAAGCGGATCTTCGGGGTCGGCGGCCGCCGATGCCTCGAGGATGGCTGCAAGCGCGCCGGCCTCGTCCTCGCCCTCGTAGCCGAGATCCTGCGCCAGCGACAGGAAGGCCTGGTCGTTGGGAATGAAGACCGTCAGGTCGGCGGTCGGATCATCCACCGCCGCATCGAGGCCCGTGGCCTGCAGCGCCGAGAGCAGCAGGTCGAAATCCTGAAGATCGTCATCCGGCGTGCCGCCGCTTTGCGACAGGATATCGAGCAGGGTGCCCGGAGTTTCGGGCGGCGTCTCCGGCGGGGTCTCGGGCGGTGTTTCCGGCGGAGTCTCGGGGGGCGTCTCTGGTGGCGTTTCGGGCGGCGGCTCTTCCACCGGGGGTGTGGTCTCGGCCAGCGGCGGCAGGTCGACCGGCCGCAGCACCGCGTCGATGCCCTGCGCGATCCCGTTCGACGCCACCAGGTCGGGTGCCACGAGGGTGGCATCCTCGGCGTTGGGGTCGAGGTCGACGAAGGTCAGACCGTCCACCACAAGGCTCGGCCCCAGTAGCGTTTCGGCGCTGCCCGAGGCGGCCAGCTCTCCCGCGGTCTGGCCGGTGGGCACGACGTGGAACGACAGGATGTCCCGAACCAGCGCCAGCGGATCCTCGGGGTCGGCCTCGGCCGACGCCGACAGGATCGCGGCCAGCGCGCCTGCCTCGTCCGTGCCTTCGTAGCCCAGGTCGCGCGCCAGGTCGATGAAGGCCTGGTCATCGGGGATGAGGACCGTCAGGTCGGCAGTCGGATCGTCCGCGGCGGCGTCCAGCCCCGTCGCCTGCAGCGCGGCGAGAAGCAGGTCGTAGTCCGTCCCGACATCATCCGGCGCCCCGCCGCTTTCCTTGAGCAGGTCGAGCAGGCTGGGGTCCGCGTTGTCGATCGGCGTGTCGATGGGCAGGAGCACCCGGTCGATCACCTGCAGCGTCACACCACCCGCCGCGACATCCGGCGCGACAAGGTCGGCGTTGGTGGCATCCGGGTCGCCGTCCACGACGGTGCCGCCGGTGATCTGGAAGCTGGCCCCGTCCAGAAGGGTGGCGATCGGCCCGGACCCGTCAAGATCCGCGGACCCCTGCGAGGTGGGCGCGACGTGATAGAGAAGGATATCGGTCAGCAGCGGGATCGGATCGTTGTCGGGCGCCAACCCGGTCAGGACCTGGGCGATGGCGTTGAAGACGGCCGTGGTGTCCTCGGGGTCTCCCGTGTAGCCCAGGTCCTGCGCGAGCGCGGCAAAGGCCGCGTCACTGGGCACGAAGACCGTTGCACCATCCAGCGCCTGGACGGCTTCGGTCAGGCCGGCAGCATCGAGCGCAAGACCGAAGATCGTGAAATCATCCTGTGGAGACAGGGTCCCTGCCCCGGTCGACAGTGGCGTGTCGACCGTCGGGAAAATCGCTGTCAGCGACATGTTGGCAACCTCGTTACTCGAAAACACCCACCCAGATGGCGTCAGCAGCTGCGACATGTTGACTAAAGATCAAGGAATACAGCCCTGCGATCACGCCAATGTGACCAGCGCGATAGGGCACCCGACCCGCATCCGACCGAGGTTTGCCTCGAACCGACGGTTGGAATTTTATGTTCACCGGTGAACAAAAATCTTGGCCACACGCGCCGGGTGTGGCATATGTTCACCCGTGAACATAAATGAGTCGCCCGAATGCCCGCGCCCACTCCGCCCCTCCAGCCGGACGAAGACCTGCTCTTCCGCCTGCTGCGCCAGCTCGATGCCGCGCCGCAGGCGTCGCAGCGCGCGACGGCCGAGGCACTGGGCATCAGCCTCGGGCGGCTGAACGCGCAGCTCAAGGCCGTGACCGAGGCGGGCCTCGTGCGGCTCACCGAGCGCGACAGCACGGACCGACGCAGTCGCGTGGCCTATGCGCTGACCCCCCGCGGCGCGGCGGAAAAGGCGCGCCTGATCGACCGCTTCCTCGCCCGCAAGATTGCCGAGTACAACGCCCTCCATGCCGAACTGACCGGCAGCGCGGGCAAATTGACCCTACCCAAACACAGGACCGATGACATGCAGATGCAGCTCGCACCCGTGCCCGAGCTCTACGTTTCCTACGAGAGCGCCCAGAAACTCAAGGTCGAGGCGGCCGAGCTGCCCTCCTGGGACCTGACCGCGCGGCAGGTCTGCGACCTCGAGCTTCTGATGAACGGCGGCTTCGCGCCGCTCAAGGGCTTCCTCGGGCAGGACGATTACGAAAGCGTGGTCGAGACGATGCGCCTCGCCGATGGCACGCTCTGGCCGATGCCGATCACGCTGGATGTCTCGCAGGAGTTCGCCGACAAGATCGAGCCGGGCCAGGACATCGCGCTGCGCGACGCCGAGGGGGTGATCCTCGCCATCCTGTCGATCAGCGACAAGTACGTGCCGAACAAGGCGCGCGAAGCGCAGATGGTTTTCGGCGCGGATGACGTGGCGCACCCGGCCGTCAACTACCTGCACCACGTTGCGGGCCCGGTCTACCTCGGCGGGGCGATCACCGGCATCCAGCAGCCGGTGCATTACGATTTCCGCGCCCGCCGCGACACGCCGAACGAGCTGCGCGCCTATTTCCGCAAGCTCGGCTGGCGCAAGATCGTCGCCTTCCAGACCCGCAACCCGCTGCACCGCGCGCACCAGGAACTGACCTTCCGCGCCGCCAAGGAAGCGCAGGCGAACCTGCTGATCCATCCCGTCGTCGGCATGACCAAGCCGGGAGACGTGGACCATTTCACCCGCGTCCGCTGCTACGAGGCGGTGCTGGATCAATACCCCAGCGCCACCACCACCATGAGCCTGCTGAACCTCGCCATGCGCATGGCCGGCCCGCGCGAGGCGGTGTGGCACGGGCTGATCCGCAAGAACCACGGCTGCACCCATTTCATCGTCGGCCGCGACCACGCGGGCCCCGGCAAGAACAGCCAGGGGCAGGATTTCTACGGCCCCTATGACGCGCAGGAGCTGTTCAAGCAGCACGAGGCCGAGATCGGCATCGAGATGGTCGACTTCAAGCACATGGTCTACGTGCAGGAGAAGGCGCAGTATTACCCCGCCAACGAGGTGCCCGAGGGGGATACCGTCCTCGACATCTCCGGCACGGAACTGCGCCGCCGCCTGCGCGAGGGGCTGGAAATCCCCGAGTGGTTCTCCTTCCCCGAGGTCGTGGCCGAGCTGCGCCGCACCTCGCCGCCGCGTTCGAAGCAGGGCTTCACCGTGTTCTTCACGGGCCTGTCCGGCTCGGGCAAGTCGACCATCGCCAACGCGATCATGGTCAAGCTGATGGAGATGGGCGGCCGCCCCGTGACGCTTCTGGACGGCGACGTGGTGCGCAAGCACCTGTCCTCGGAACTGGGCTTCTCGAAGGAGCACCGCGACATCAACATCCGCCGGATCGGCTATGTCGCCTCCGAGATCACCAAGAACGGCGGCATCGCGATCTGCGCGCCCATCGCGCCTTATACCGCGACCCGCCGCGCCGTGCGCGAGATGATCGAGAGCTTCGGCGCCTTCATCGAGGTGCATGTCGCCACCAGCCTCGAGGAATGCGAGCGGCGCGACCGCAAGGGCCTCTACAAGCTCGCGCGCGAGGGCAAGATCAAGGAATTCACCGGCATCTCGGACCCCTACGAAGCGCCGACCGCCGCCGAACTGGTGGTCGATACCGAGGGCATGGACGTGGATTACTGCGCCCAGCAGGTGCTTCTGAAACTCGAGAGCATGGGCCTGATCGCGGCCTGACCCTTACGATGCGCGCCTGCGGTCCTCCAGGATCGCAGGCGTCTCCACCTCGGCCCAGTCGACCAGCGGGCGCAGCGCCACGATCAGCGAGCGCCCCCGGTCGGTCAGGCCATAGGTGACCGCGGGCGGGGTCGTCGCCTCGCCCGAGCGCCAGATCAGCCCGTCGGTCTCCAGCGACTTGAGCGTGCTCGACAGCATCCGCCGCGAGATGTCGGGCACCGCGCGGCCCAGCGCGTTGAAGCGCTGCGGCGCGTCCTTCAGCGTCAGCAGCAGAAGAAGCGACCAGCGGTCGCCGATGCGGTCCAGAACCTGCCGGATCGGGCAAGACTGAAGGTCGCCCGACATGCTGTCGAGGCCGCGTTCCACGCGCGCTGCATCCGCCATGACCGGTTCCCCCGATGTTACCTTGGCACGTGAACATGCCCTCTGGTGGCTCTCGATTGCAGTCTCTAACTGAGACCAGCAATCGAAACAAGACTGGAGACCCCCATGTCGGACTACCGCACCTCCCCCATCCTCGTCACCGGCGCGAGCGGCGCGCTCGGCCGCCTCGTGCTGGCCGAACTGACCGCGCGCGGCGCCAGTGACCTGCGCGCAGGCAGCCGCAAGCCCGAGGCGCTCGACATCGCGGGGGCCGCGCCCGTGCATGTCGATTTCGACGACGACGCCAGCCTCGACGCAGGCTTCGCCGGGGTCGACCGGCTGATGATCATCTCGACCGATGCGCTGGACGACAAGGGCACCCGCCAGCGCCAGCACCGTGCCGCCGTGGCCGCCGCCGCGCGCGCGGGCGTGCGCCACGTCGTCTACACCTCGATGCCTGCGCCCGCCGCCGATCACCCGATCTTCTTCGCGCCCGACCACCTGGCCACCGAAGAGGCGATCAAGGCCAGCGGCATGGGCTACACGATCCTGCGCAACAACTGGTATTTCGAGAACCTCGCCCTCAGCGTGCCCGGCGCGCTGGCTCATGGCGCCATGCTGACCGCCGCCGGAGAGGGGCGCATCGCCCATGGCGCGCGCGCCGATTACGCCGCCGCGGCGGCTGGTGCCCTTCTGACCGAGCGCGAGAACGCGGTCTACGACCTCTCCGGTCCCGAGGCGCAGACCGTGGCCGAGCAGGTCGCCGCGATCAACGCGGCCCTTGGCAGCGCCATCGCCGTCGTGCCGATGGACGACGCCACGCTTGGCGAAACCCTGACCGGGGCGGGCGTGCCCGCGCCGCTGGCCGCTTTGCTGGTGGGGGCCGACCGCGCCGCCCGCGAGGGGCGGATGGACAGCGTGACCGACCATGTCGCGCGCCTGTCGGGGCGTGCGCCGCAGACGCTGGCCGCGTGGCTGGCCACGAATGCCGGTATGCTGAAGGGCTGACGGAGCCGGAGACGGCGGGACGGCGCGCGCCGTCCTGCCGTTACTTTCGCCTTGGCCTCACTGATCGGGCGCGGTGGTCGCCTCGGTCGTGTCCGGATCAGCGGCGGGCGTCGGACCGTCCACCGCGCTGCCCTCGGTCGGCAACCCGTCTTCCCACGTCCCGCGCAGCAC
>JAOARA010000157.1 GCA_025211115.1 Roseicyclus sp.
CTTCTGCCCTTCGTGGGCAAGACCGACACCGAACGGCGCATGGTGATCAACACCGTGGGCCCCGTCTGGGAAGGCAACCAGGTGTGGTTCATCCTGGGCGGAGGCGCGATCTTCGCCGCCTGGCCGCCGCTTTACGCGGTCAGCTTCTCGGGGTTCTACCTTGCGATGTTCGTGGTGCTGGCGGCCTTCATCGTGCGGCCCGTGGCGTTCAAGTATCGCTCCAAGCGGGTTGCGCCCGCCTGGCGCTCGGCCTGGGACTGGGCGCTGTTCGCAGGCGGCGCGGTGCCCGCGCTGATCTTCGGCGTGGCGGTCGGCAACGTGTTGCAGGGCGTGCCCTTTCACCTGACCGACACGCTTTACCCGATGTATGACGGCACGTTCCACGCCAAGTTCCTCGGGCTTCTGAACCCCTTTGCGCTGCTCGTGGGCGTGGTGTCTCTGGCGATGCTGCTGACCCATGGCGCGGCCTGGCTGGGGCTGAAATCCGAAGGCGTGATCGTCGAACGCGCGCGCCGGATCGGCACCGTGACGGGGATCGTGACCATGGCGGGCTTCGCCCTGTCGGGTCTGTGGCTGGCCGTGGGGGTCGAGGGCTACGCCTTTACCGGCGCGGTGGTCACCGACGGGCCGTCGAACCCGCTGATGTCCGAGGTCGTGCGCGGGGGCAGCTGGCTTGCGGCCTATGCCGCGCGGCCGTGGATCGTGCTGGCCCCGGTCCTGGGCTTTCTCGGCACCGCCATGGCGATCCGCGGGCTGCGGTCGGGGTCCGAGGTGGGCACGCTCCTGTGGTCCAAGCTCGGCATCTTCGGCATGATCTCGACCGTGGGGCTCACGATGTTCCCCTTCATCCTGCCTTCGACCGTGGACCCCGACAGCTCGCTCACCGTCTGGGACAGCTCCAGCTCGCACCTGACGCTGTTCATCATGCTTGTCGTGACGGCGATCTTCATGCCGATCATCCTTGCCTACACCGCCTGGGTCTACCGGGTGCTCTGGGGCAAGGTGACCGAGGCCGATGTCACCGCCAACTCCGACACCGTTTACTGAAGGAGACCCAAGATGTGGTATTTCGCCTGGCTTCTCGGCCTTCCGCTCGCCGCGCTTTTCGCCGTCGTCAACGCCATGTGGCTCGAGATGCGCGAAGACCAGGTGCTCGCCGAAGAGCACGAGCACTGACACCGACACGAGACAACTTCGATCATCCCTTCGAAGTTCCCTGGGGGCCGTGACCCGTCACGGATCATGGCCCCCCTTTTTCCCATGCAACGTCCCGCGCCGCCTGGCGCTTCCCAGCCCACTGGAGAGACTCATGAAAACCCTTCTCGCGTCCTTTGCCCTTGCCGCGACCACCCTCACCGCCGGCATGGCCGCCGCACAGGACGGCCCCGACCTCGTGACGATCATCACCTCGCCCGAGCCGCAGACGCAGCTGATGGCGCTGGTGCTGACCTTCCAGGCAGCCCAACAGGGCGCAAACGCGCATATCATGCTCTGCGGTCCAGCCGGTGACATCGCGCTGAACGACGCGCCCGAAAGCGCCACCGCGGGCCAGCCCCCGCGCGACATGAGCCCGCAAGGCCTGATGCAGATGATCCGCACGCAGACCGGCGCAACGGTCGAGGTCTGCGCAATCTACCTGCCCGGCCGCGGCGAGGATGCCTCGGTGCTGCTGGACGGTGTCGGCGTGGCCGCCCCCGACGCGATGGCTGCGCGCCTGATGGATGCCGAGACCCGCGTTCTGAACTTCTGATCTCAGCCGCGGTGCCCCCGCCCGTGGGCACCGCGCAGAACGACGCGCCTGTTTGATCCAACTCAAGGCCACCCCCCCGTTTCTTGGCAGAGATACCCGGCAAAGGCGTGCAACCGCCCGGAGGAGACACGACATGACCACCGACTTTCAAACCAGCCGCCGCGCCTTTCTGGCGCTGGCCGCCGCGGGTGGCGCCGCTGCGGCGTGGCCCGCCGCAGAGGTGCGGGCGCAAACCGTGGGCACCAATGCCCGCATCGTCATCATCGGGGCCGGGGCCGCGGGAACGGCGCTGGTCAACCGTCTTGTCGAGCGGCTGGAGGGGGCGCAGATCACGCTGGTCGACCCACGGGTCGAGCATCTGTATCAACCCGGTCTGACGCTGGTCGCCGCCGGGCTGAAGCCGCCGTCCTATGTCGTCAGCCAGACGACCGACTGGTTGCCCGACGGCGTGACCCTGATCCCCGAGCGGGTGGCCGCCGTCGACCCCGAGGCGCAGACCGTCTCGACCGACAGCGGGCAGTCGCTGGACTATGATTTCCTTGTGGTGGCGCCGGGCCTGATCCTCGACCATGACGCGATCGAGGGCTTCTCGCTCGACATGGTGGGCGAGAACGGGATCGGCGCGCTTTACGCGGGCCCCGAGTATGCCGCGCGGACGTGGCAGGCGGCGAGCCGCTTCATCGAAGAGGGCGGGCGCGGCGTGTTCCTGCGCCCCGAGACCGAGATGAAATGCGCGGGCGCACCGCTGAAGCACACCTTCCTGATCGACGACCGGCTGGAGCGCGCGGGCAACCGCGGGGCGGCGCGGATCGACTACATCGCGCCGCAGGGCTCGCTCTTCGGGGTGCCGATCGTGGCCGAAAAGGTGCGGATGCTCTTCGACGAGCGCGACATCAACTACACCTACGGGCGCACGCTGCGCCGCGTCGATGCGGGCGCGAAGATCGCCACCTTCACCGATGCCGAGGGCGGCATGCACCAGGAGGAATATGATTACCTCCACGTCATCCCGCCCCAGCGCGCGCCCGAGTTCGTGCGCCAGTCGGGGCTGGCCTGGGCCGACCGCTGGACCGATCAGGGCTGGGTCGATTGCGACCCGCAGACCATGCGCCACAACCGCTACCCCAATATCTGGGCGGTGGGCGACGTGGCGGGTGTGCCCAAGGGCAAGACCGCCGCATCGGTGAAATGGCAGGTGCCGGTGGTCGAGGATCACCTCGTCGCGGCCATCCAGGGGGCCGAGGGGACCGAGACCTACAACGGCTACACCTCCTGTCCGCTGATCACGCGCATCGGGCGGGCGATGCTGATCGAGTTCGACTACAACAACGACCTGACCCCGTCCTTCCCCGGCATCATCGCCCCGCTGGAGGAGCTTTGGATCAGCTGGCTAATGAAGGAGGTGGCGCTGAAAGCCACCTACAACGCGATGCTGCGCGGACAGGCCTGAGGGAGACCGGACAATGAAAGACCTGACACTCGAAACCCTGATCGCCGTCTTCGAGGAGATTTTCGGACGCGGCCTGTTCTGGGCCATGGTGGCCGCCGCCGTGCTGGTGACGCTGGGCTGGCTCTACGTGCTGATCCGCGACCGCAGCCTCGGGATGCGGCAATTCCTCGTGGCGCAGCTCTTCATGCCGGTGGGGGCGGTGCTGGCGGTGTGGTTCGTCATGGCGATGACCGACTCGCGGCTGGCCGATATCGGCGGGCCGGTCGACGTGATCGTCTTCCTCGGCATCGCCGCCATGGGCGCCGTGGGAAGCGCGATCCTCGTCTATACGGCCGAAAGGCTGCTGGTGCGCCGGAGGGCACCGGCGCAGGATTGAGCACTGCACGACCCCGCGCGGCGCCTGTGTCGGACCCGGTTGCCACCGCAAGCGGGCCGAGGGCACCTGCGCCCGACCTGGGGCGGCAACCGGGGTTGACGCCCCGTGTCCTGCCTGTTGAGGTCTCGGTCCGTCGTTTCCGAAGCGCGCACCCGTCGGGCCGCCGGTCACGACCGCCGCGTCATGCCAAAGGTCCGCGTCCATGGCCCAACCCAAGCCACCATCCAAGACCCCGTCCAGGACACAGTCCAGGACCCCGCGGCCCCCGGCCGACCAGCTGAAAGCCCGGCTTCTGGCCGCCAATGCCCTGTTCAAGCAGGGCCGCCTCTCCGAGGCGCGTCAGGCGCTGCGCGAGCTTGTCCGCCGCGCGCCCTCGCTGGCCGAGGGTTGGGTGGGCCTCGCCCATGCGGCGCGGGCCGAGCATGACCACCGCGAAGCCCTGGCCGCTTTCGAAAAGGCCGCCAAGCTCCGCCCCGGTGACCGGTCGCTTCTGGCCGCCTGCGCGCAGGAGCTGACCGAGCTGGGTCAGACCGGCCGGGCGATCACGCTTTTGGACCGGCTGATCGCCACGCAGCCCGGCGACCTCAAGGCGCGCGCCGAAAAGGCGCGTCTGCTGCAGCTCGAGGGCGATTTCGCCGGGGCCGAGCGCGCCTTCCGCGCCGCGCTCGACATCGCCCCCGACAATGGCGAGCTTTACCGGATCTTTCTCGCCACCAAGAAGCTACAGGCCGACGACCCGCTCATCGCCCGGATGGAACGCGCCTGGGCGCGGGACGACCTGCCGCCCCTGTCGCGGGCGCACCTGGGGTTCGCCTTGGCCAAGGCGATGGAGGACAGCGGGCAGACCGAGCGCGTCTTCGGCTACCTGCGCCCCGCGAACGAGGGGATACGCGCGCTGCATCCCTATGACATCACCGCGCGCGAGCGCGAGATCGACGACTTGATCGCGCTTTTCCGCGCGCATGATTTCGCCTCGCTCGCCCCGCCGGAACCCGGTGCCTTCAACCCTGTCTTCGTCACCGGCCTGCCGCGGTCGGGGACAACGCTGATCGAGCAGATCATCGCGTCGCATCCGAAGGTGACGGGCGCGGGCGAGCTGCCGCTGTTCGGGCGGGCCGCCATGCGCCTGCTGTCCGATCCATCCGGCGGATATGTGCCCCTTGGCGACATCCCCGCGCAGGGCTGGGCGGCACTGGGCGCCGACTATGAACGCGCGGTGCAAAAGCGCATGGGCCGCGTCGGCCATGTCACCGACAAGGCGATCCAGACCTACATGGTGCTCGGGCCCATGCGCCTTGCGCTGCCCTCGGCGCGGGCCATCGTCGTGCGGCGCGATCCGCGCGACACGCTCCTGTCGATCTACATGAACGTCTTTGCCGCGGGCAGCCATCTCTACGCCTATGACCTCGTGGACCTCGCGCGCTACTACCGCAGCTTCGAGCGGATGGTGGACTTCTGGCGCGAGGCGATGCCGGAGGGCTTCACCGAGGTGCGTTACGAGGATGTCGTCGCAGACCCCGAGCCGCAAAGCCGCGCGCTGGGCGCGGCCGCAGGGCTGGAATGGGATCCGGCCTGCCTCGAGTTCACCGGCAACCGGCGCAGGGTCGACACGCTCAGCACCTTCCAGGTGCGCCAGCCGCTCTACAGCTCCTCGGTGGCGAAGTGGAAACGCTACGAGGGTGATCTGTCCGAGATGCTCGAAGAGCTGGAGCGCCCGCGGTAGGGGCCTTGCGCCCGCGCCGTTCTTTTGGCCTATGCTGCCGCCCATGGGACTTCAGGACATACAGGCGCGCATCGACGCCGCCACGACCGAGGCCGGGCGCGCGCCCGGATCGGTCACGCTTATCGCCGTCAGCAAGGTGCAGCCGCCCGAGCGGGTCGAGGCCGTGCTGGCCGAGGGCCATCGCGTCTATGGCGAGAACCGCGTGCAGGAGGCTCAGGGCCGCTGGCCCGACTTCCAGGCGCGCTATGACGGGATCGTCCTGCACCTGATCGGGCCGCTTCAGACGAACAAGGCGCGTCAGGCGGTCGAGATGTTCGACGCGATCCACACGCTCGACCGGCCGAAGCTTGCCACCACGCTGGCCCGCCTTGCCGATGAGCGTGGGGCCTGCCCCGACCTGTTCATCCAGGTGAACACCGGCGAAGAGCCGCAGAAGGCGGGGGTTCTGCCCGCCGAGGCCGATGCCTTCATCGCCGAGGCCCGCGCGCTGTCGCTTCCCGTGCAGGGGCTGATGTGCATCCCGCCCGTCGAGGAGGAACCGGCGCTGCATTTCGCGTTGCTCGCGAAGATCGCCGAGCGCAACGGGCTGGAGGGGCTGTCGATGGGCATGTCGTCGGATTTCGAGACGGCGATCAGGCTGGGTGCGACCCATGTGCGCGTCGGCTCGGCGATCTTCGGGGAACGCGCCTATACCTGATGCGCCTGCGC
>JAOARA010000158.1 GCA_025211115.1 Roseicyclus sp.
CCCCCATTCCTCGATGTAGCCATGCCCGCCATAGACCTGCTGGGCCTGCACCGTCATGTCGAAGCCCTTGTCGGTCAGCAACCCCTTGATCACCGGCGTGAGCAGCGAGATCAGCCCGTCGGCATCGGCATCCTGCCCGCGATGGGCGCGGTCGATCAGCGTGGCCCCCCAGAGGATGAAGGCGCGCGCGCCCTCGGTGAAGCTCTTCTGCTCCATCAGGGTGCGGCGGATGTCGGGGTGAACGATCAGCGGATCGGCGGGGCCGTCGGGGTTGGCGGGGCCGGTCACGTCGCGGCCCTGCAGCCGGTCCCTGGCATAGGCCAGCGCGTTCTGGAAGGCGATCTCGGCTTGCGCCAGGCCCTGCATGCCCACGCCGAGCCGCGCCTCGTTAATCATGGTGAACAGGGCGCGCATGCCCTTGTGTGCCTCGCCCAGCAGCCAGCCGGTCGCCCCGTCGTAGTTCATCACGCAGGTGGCGTTGCCGTGGATGCCCATCTTCTCCTCGATCTTGCCGCAGGAGACGCCGTTGCGCGGCCCGAGGCTGCCGTCCTCGTGCACGAGGAACTTGGGCACGATGAAGAGCGAGACGCCCTTGATCCCCTCGGGGCCGCCGGGGATCCTGGCCAGCACGAGGTGGACGATGTTCTCGGCCATGTCATGCTCGCCGGCCGAGATGAAGATCTTCTGGCCGGTGATCCTGTAGCTGCCATCCTCCTGCGGCTCGGCCCTGGTGCGCATCAGCCCGAGGTCGGTGCCGCAATGCGGCTCGGTCAGGTTCATGGTGCCGGTCCAGTCGCAGGCGACCATCTTCGGCAGATAGGTCGCCTTCTGCGCCTCGGTGCCATGGGCGAGGATCGTCGAGGCCGCGCCGTGGGTCAGGCCCTGGTACATCATGAAGGCCTGGTTGGCCGAGGAGAAATACTCGCCCACCGCCGTGCCCAGCACGTAGGGCATGCCCTGTCCGCCGAACTCCTCGGGCATGTCGATGCCGGGCCAGCCGCCCGCCTTCATCTGCGCGAAGGCCTCCTTGAAGCCGGTGGGCGTGTAGACCACGCCGTTCTCCATCCGGCAGCCCTCGGTGTCGCCCACGGGGTTCAGCGGGGCCAGCACACCGGAGGCCAGCTTGCCCGCCTCTTCGAGGATGGCGGCGGTGAAGTCGCGCTCGATCTCGGCGTAGCCGGGGATGCCGGCCTCGGTCACCTTCAGCACATCGTGCAGGATATACTGCATGTCCTTGGTGGGGGCGGTGTAGCTGGGCATTGTCGTCCTCCCGAAACGTCCTGGTCTTGGTCCTGTCGCGTCACTCGGCCGCGTCGCGCGCGCTGCCGCGGGTCTCGAGCATGTCCTCCACCAGGCTCATCTGGCTTCGCAGATCCTCGATCGCCGCGTCCAGCTCGGCGCGCTGGCGCTCCATGTCGGTCAGCCGGTCGCGCGCGATGTCGAGCGTGCGGCTGAGCTGTGTTTCCTGCTGGTCGCCCACGTAGTAGAGGTCGAGCAGCTGGCGGATCTCCTCGAGGCTGAAGCCGAAGCGCTTGCCGCGCAGGATCAGCTTGAGCCGCGCCCGGTCGCGCCGGGTGAACAGCCGCTTCTGCCCTTCGCGGATCGGGAACAGCAGCTCCTTCTGCTCGTAGAAACGCAGCGTGCGCGGCGTCACCTCGAAGGCGTCGCACATCTGGCGGATGGTCATCACGTCATCGGTCATGATCGGATCGTCCATGTCGAACATTGGGTGTCTGGCCTGCCTGATGTGCGAGTCGGCTGCCATATTACAAGGATGCATGACGTTGACGTAAACAGGACGTCACGTCACTTTGGTGCTTGACGAAACGTCAGCAAAGGTGACGCTGGGGAAACGCAACTTTGTATCGTCGCGCGCAGTCTCCGGGGCACTTGCAGGCGGCCCGGACGGTCAGCTCCAGGAGGCCTCGGTCCGGTCGCGCATGCCCTGCAGCTCGTCGATGATCTGGTCCAGTTCGGCGCGCCTCTGGCGCAGCTCGCCCAGCTGCCGGTCGGCCAGCGCCAGCCAGGCCTCGCGCTGCGCACCGCCCTGCGGGTCGGCATCATACATCTCGAGCCATTGCCGGATTTCCTCGAGCGCGAAGCCCCAGCGCCGCCCGCGCAGGATCAGCGTCATCCGCGCCACCTCGCGCGGGCCGTAGAAGCGCGCGCGGCCCTCCCGCTCGGGAAAGAGCAGCTCGATATACTCGTAATGCCTGAGCGTGCGCGGCGTCACCTCGAAGCGCGCGCACATCTCCTTGAAGCTGAGGCGGGTTTCCTCTCGCATCGGGGCCCTCGCAGCTGTCCACCCGCACCGATCATACCGGGCATGACGCGCCGGGAAAAGCGTGCCCTCGTGCCCTTCGCGCGCCTCATGCCCTTCGCGCCCTTGCGCCCGCCGCGGCCAGCGGAGACACTCGCGCGGCATGACAAGGACGGCAGGCATGACCGCAACAGCGGAAGACAAGGCCCGCATCGCGCGGCAGTTCATCGAAGCGATCCCGTTTTCGCGGGCGTTGCAGATGCGGCTCGAAGAAATCGGCAACGGCGTCGCGGTGATCTCGATGCCCTGGTCGGACGCTCTTGTCGGCGACCCGAGGGGCGGCGTGATCCATGGCGGCGCGGTCTCGGCGCTGATGGACACCTGCGGCGGGGCCGCCGTCATGAGCCACCCGGAGGCGCTGGCGGGCACCGCCACCATCGACCTGCGCATCGACTACATGCGCGCCGCCGCCCCCGGAGAGCGCATCACCGCGCGCGCCGAGTGCTACCACCTCACCCGCTCGGTCGCCTTCGTGCGCGCCACCGCCTGGGACGCGGACGAAGACCGCCCCGTCGCCACCGCCACCGGCGCCTTCACCGTCGCGCGCGCCGGGGCAGGGGGTGCCGCATGACCAGGCGGCCCCCCGAACCCGTCGCCGTCATCAAGCAGCGCCGCGACCGCACGCTCGCGGCCCTTGTCGGCGCGGTGCCCTATATCGGCTTTCTCGGCGTCAGCTTCGACCGCCGCGGGGATGAGCTGACCGCGGTGCTGAACTACGACGACAAGCTGATCGGCAACCCGCTTTTGCCCGCGCTGCATGGCGGGGCCATCGCCTCCTTCCTCGAGGTGACGGCGATCATGGAGTTGAGCTTCAACATGCTCTGGGATGACGTGGAAGAGGGCCGGATCGACCCCGATGCGCTCACGCCCCAGACCCTGCCGCGCCTGCCCAAAACCATCGACTTCACGGTCGATTACCTCCGCTCCGGCCTGCCGCGCGATGCCTATGCGCGGGCGCGGGTGAACCGACAGGGGCGGCGCTACGCGAGTGTCCATGTCGAGGCCTGGCAGGACCAGCGCCAGCGCCTGTTCGCGCAGGCCACCGGGCATTTCCTGATGCCGTCCCGCGATGGCTGAGACCACTCCGGGCGCGCCGCTGACGCACAGGCGCGTGCTGAAGATCGCGCTGCCGGTGGTGCTGTCCAACGCGACGATCCCGCTTCTGGGCGTGGTCGACACCGCGGTCGTGGGCCAGCTGGGCGACCCGGCCCCCATCGGGGCCGTGGGTCTCGGCGCGGTGATCCTCACCTCGATCTACTGGGTCTTCGGCTTTCTCAGGATGGGCACCGTCGGCCTTGCCGCGCAGGCGCTGGGCGCGGGCGACCGGGCCGAGGTCGCGGCGCTGCTGACCCGCGTGCTGCTGATCGGCGGCGCGGCCGGCCTGGCGCTGATGCTCTTGCAGATGCCGATCTTCGCCGCAGCCCTGTGGCTCTCGCCCGCCAGCCCCGAGGTCGAAAGCCTCGTGCGCGCCTATCTGCAGGTGCGCATCTTCTCGGCGCCGGCCGCCATCGCGATCTACGGCATCCTCGGCTGGCTCATCGCGCAGGAACGCACGGGCGCGGTTCTCGCCCTGCAGCTCTGGCAGAACGGGCTGAACGCGGCGCTCTCGATCTGGTTCGTCCTCGGCCTCGATCTCGGCGTCGAGGGCGTGGCGCTCGCCACCTTCCTTGCGGAATGGTCGGGGCTGATCCTCGGCCTCTGGCTCTGCCGCCGCGCCTTCGCGGTGACTGCATGGCGCGACTGGGCGCGCATCTTCGACCGGGCGATCCTGTGGCGCATGGCCGCCGTCAACACCGACATCCTGATCCGCTCGGTCCTTCTGCTGCTGGGCTTCTCCTCCTTCCTCTTCTTCGGCGCGGATTTCGGCGACGTGACCCTCGCCGCGAACCAGGTGCTGATCCAGTTCGTCTACGTCACCTCCTACGCGATGGACGGCTTCGCCTTCGCCGCCGAGGCGCTGGTGGGCCAGGCCGTGGGCGCACGGGCGCACCACCGCATCCGGCGCGCGGCGATCCTCACCAGCCTCTGGGGCTTGGGCACCTGCGCGGCGCTGGCACTCGCCTTCAGTCTCGCAGGCGGCGCGCTCATCGACACGATGACCACCGCTGACACCGTCCGCGCCGAGGCGCGCAGCTTCCTGCCCTGGATCGCGCTCGCGGTGCTGATCGGCTGCGCCTCCTGGATGCTCGACGGCATCTTCATCGGCGCGACCCGCACCCGCGACATGCGCAACATGATGGCGCTGAGCTTCCTGGGCTACGCGGGCCTCGTGGCGCTCCTGATGCCGGCCTTCGGCAACCATGGCCTCTGGGCCGCGCTCACGGGCTTCTTCGCGCTCCGCGGCCTGACCCTCGGCCTGCGTTACCCCGCCCTCGAACGCGACGCGGCCCCCTGACCGGACCCGCCCCCGCCTTCATCTTCCCCCAAATACGGAATCCCGACCTCAGCCTCCCGCACCACACCGCGGAAAACCGGGCACACCCGCACCGCGTCAGCGGTGCCACCGCCGTCGCTGACGGAGGCCGAAGGCCGAGACGCGCGGCAAAGCCCCCTCGGGGTCAGAGCAGGTCGAGGATCTTTTCCGGCGGCCGCCCGATCACCGCGCGATCCCCGGCGACAAGGATCGGCCGTTCGATCAGGATGGGATGAGCGGCCATGGCGGCGACCAGGGCGGTGTCGTCGCTGTCGGCCAGGTCGAGATCGCGGAACAGTCGCTCACCCGTCCGCACCAGCCCGATCGCCGGAACCTCGAGCTGCCGCAGCAACGCGACGATCTCCGCCTCAGTGGGCGGCTCCTTCAGGTAAAGCCGCACCGTCGGCGACAGCCCCCTCTCGGTCAGCAACGCGAGTGCCGCGCGCGACTTGCCGCAGCGCGGATTGTGCCAAAGCGTCAGAGCCACGCGTCCACCCCCGTGCCCGTCACGTCCCCGATCCGCGCCACGCCCTCGGCGGCGCAGCGCGCATCCAGCCCCTCGGCGATCCGCGCGGCCAGTGTCAGCCCGCCATAGACGAGGCCCGTGTAAAGCTGCACCGCCGTCGCGCCCGCGCGCAGCTTTTCCCAGGCCTGTTCGGCGCTTGCGACGCCGCCCACTCCGATCAGCGGCAGCCGCCCGCCCGTCAACCGGTAGAGCCGCGCCAGCACCCGCGTCGAGGCCTCGAAAAGCGGCTGTCCCGACAGCCCCCCCGCCTCGCCGCGGTGACGGCTCGCCAGCCCCTCGCGCGACAGCGTCGTGTTGGTGGCGATGATCCCCGCCACGCCGCAGCCAAGCGCCACCTCGGCGATCTCGGCCAGCTCGTCACCCGTCAGGTCCGGCGCGATCTTGAGGAACCCCGGGATCGGCCGCGACAGCCCGGCGCGCGCCTCCATCACGCCGGCCAGAAGCGCCTCGAGCGCCGCGCGCCCCTGCAACTCGCGCAGCCGCTCGGTGTTGGGCGAGGAGACATTGACCGTGGCGAAATCCACATGGCCGCCACAGCGCGCCAGAACCCGCGCGAAATCGCCCGCGCGGTCGCGGCTCTCCTTGTTCGCGCCGAGGTTCAGGCCCACGGGCACCGCGGGCTTCGCGGCGTCAAGCCGCGCCGCGATGGCCTCCATGCCTTCGTTGTTGAAGCCGAAGCGGTTGATCGCCGCGCGATCCTCGGTCAGCCGGAAGAGCCGCGGCTTCGCGTTGCCGGGCTGCGCCACCGGCGTGGCCGCCCCCACCTCGAGGAAGCCGAAGCCCGCGCGCGACAGCGGCCCCACGGCTTCCGCGTTCTTGTCGAACCCCGCCGCCAGACCCACCGGGTTGGGCAGGGCCATCCCCGCCAGCTCCACCGCCAGCCTTGGCGAAGTCACCGGCCCCGGCGCGGGCAAAAGCCCGGTCTGCAACGCCTTGATCGCCAGCCCATGCGCCCGCTCGGGCTCCATCCGCTGCATCACCGACAGGCCGAAGCGTTCCCACATGCTGCTCACATCCCCTCGGGAAAGACATGAACCCCGCCGACCAGCGGCAGGGGGGCATGCCAGATCACGTCCGCCCGGCGCAGGGGCGCGTAGAGATGCGGAAACTCCGCTCCCCCGCGCGAAACCTCCCACTTCAGCGCCGCGCCAAGCGCCCCTGTGTCGAAGGCGGCGAGGATCAGGCCCTCTTCGCCCGCGAAATGCTTTGCCGCCGTCTCGGCCACCTGCGCGGCGGTGGAGAAGTGGACGAAGCCGTCCGCCACGTCCACCGGGGCGCCGGGTGTCTCACCCAGCCGTTCAAGCTCTGCCCAGTCTTCGGGCCGAAGGATCTTGTAGATGTGCATGCCTTCCCATTGCCCGCCGCTGACGCGTCGTCAAGCCCGTCGCGGCGGCATCCGCCCGCTGCAGGCTGCTTTACTTGTCACATTCGGGGGGTAACACTTTCGGCAGGGAATCCCATCAAAAGGACAGATGTCATGCTTTCGAGAATCCTCGGCTCCACCGCGATCCTCGCCGGGCTCGGCATGGCCGCACCTGCTGCGGCCGAGACCACGCTGCATATCCTGCACATCAACGACCTGCACAGCCGCATCCAGCCGATCAACCGCTTCGACAGCACCTGCCCGGCCGAGGATGACGCCGCGGGCGAATGCTTCGGCGGGGTGGCGCGGATCGCCACCGCGGTGAACCAGATCCGCACCGAACTGGAAGCCGCGGGCGAAAACGTGCTCGTCCTCGACGCGGGCGACCAGTATCAGGGCAGCCTGTTCTTCACCACCTACCGCGGGGCCGCGGCGGGCGAGTTCATGGAGGCCATCGGCTTCGACGCCATGGCGCTCGGCAATCACGAGTTCAACAACGGCCCCGAGGGGCTGTTGCCGCTGCTCGACGCGGTCAGCTTCCCGGTCGTCTCGGGCAATCTCGACGTCACGCAGGACCCCACGCTGAACGGCCGCGTCGGCGATACCGTCGTTCTCGACGTCAACGGCACGCAGGTCGGCATCGTCTCGGCCCTCACGCTCGACACGCAGGAAATCTCTTCGCCCGGCGAGAGCGTGGCCTTCGAGGCCGAGGTCGGGGCGCTTCAGGCCGATGTCGACGCGCTGACCGAGCAGGGCGTCGAGATCATCATTGCGCTGACCCATGTGGGCCTGCCCGCCGACATCCGCATCGCCGAGGCCGTGACCGGCATCGACGTGATCGTGGGCGGCCATTCGCACACCTATCTCAGCCAGGACGACCCCGACCGCGACGGCCCCTATCCGACCTTCATCTCGAACTCTGATGGCGTGATGGTGCCCATCGTGCAGGCCTACGCCTATTCGAAATACCTCGGCCATCTCGAGGTGACCTTCGACGACGCCGGCGAGGTGCTTTATGCCGAGGGCAACACCATGCTCCTCGACGCAAGCGTGACCCCGGACGAGGGCATCGCCGCGCGCGTGGCCGAGCTGGCCGGCCCCATCGAGGAGATGATGGCCGAGGTCGTGGGCGAGACGGTCGAGTTCATCGAGGGCGACCGCTCCGTCTGCCGCGCGATGGAATGCCCGATGGGCAACCTTGTCGCCGACGCCATGCTCGACCGGGTGGCCGAGCAGGGCATCCAGATCGCCATCGCAAACGGCGGCGGGCTGCGCGCCTCGATCGACGCGGGCGAGGTGACGATGGGCGAGGTCTTTACCGTCCTGCCGTTCCAGAACACGCTGGCGACCTTCCAGTTGACCGGCGCGGGCGTGCTGGCCGCGCTCGAGAACGGCGTGAGCCAGGTCGAGGAAGGCGCGGGCCGCTTCCCGCAGGTCTCGGGCCTGCGCTTCGTGTGGAACCCCGCCGCCGAGCCGGGCAGCCGGATCGTCTCGGTCGAGGTCGACATGGGCGGCACCTGGGAGGCGCTGGACCCCGAGGCGACCTATGGCGTGGTGTCCAACAACTTCATGCGCGGCGGCGGCGACGGCTATTCCGTCTTCGCGCGCGACGCCGTGAACGCCTATGACTTCGGCCCCGGCCTCGAAGAGGTCGCAGCCACCTATATCGGCGAGAACAGCCCCTACACGCCCTATACCGACGGCCGGATCTCGACCGCGGAATAATCATCTCAGAACATGATCCCGAGGCCGGCGCGGCATGCCCGCGCCGGCCTTTTTGCTGCCATGCAGCAATCGCAAGGCGGCTTTGGAAAACCGTCAATTGTGAAAGCCGTTAGCGCTACCACATTCTGTTCACGAGAGACGACACGCAAAGCTTGAAAGGAGCCGCCCGAATGACCTCGATCATGACCCGCCTGCGCCGCGCCGCCGCGAAACGTGCGGCCTATCACCGGACCGCCCGCGAGATCGCCAACCTGCCCCTCGACGTGGCGCTGGACCTTGGCATCTTCCGCGAGGATGCGGAAAAGATCGCCCGGACCCACGTTTACGGACGCTGACCGGGCGGGCTAGACTGCGCCCATGTGCGGGCGCATGACCATGACCCACCCCAATGACGCGATGGCGCGGCTGTTCGCGGCTGCGCCGTCGAATGACCTGTCGCCGGTGCCGCGCTACAACATCTGCCCGACGCAACCCGTGGCCGTGGTGACCGCGGGGCAGGGCGGGCGGCGGCTGCGCCCGATGCGCTGGGGGTTCGTGCCGCAGTGGTACAAGACCCCCACCGACGGCCCCCTCCTGATCAACGCGCGCGCCGAGACCATCGCGGACAAGCCCGCCTTTCGCGCCGCCGTCCGCGCGCGCCGCTGCCTCGTGCCTGCCACCGGTTTCTACGAATGGACCAAGGATGACGCGGGCAACCGCCTGCCGTGGTATTTCGTGCCGAAGGACCGCGCGCCGCTGGTCTTCGCTGGTATCTGGCAGGACTGGACGAAGGGGGACCAGCCGATGACGACCGTCGCCATCGTCACCACGGGGGCAAGCGACTGGATGTCGGCGACCCACCACCGCGAGCCGGTGCGCCTTGCGCCGACGGACTGGGCGCGCTGGCTGGGTGAGACGGGCGAGAAAGCCGCCCCCCTGATGCAGCCCGCACCCGAAGGCTACTACGACCGCTGGCGGGTGGACGCGCGCGTCAACTCGAACCGGGCCGAAGGGGCTGGGCTGGTGGAGCCGCTCGCGGCGTGACGGGGCAGGGGAGAGGCTGGAGCGGGCAGCGGGAATCGAACCCGCACCAAGAGCTTGGAAGGCTCGTGTGATACCATTTCACCATGCCCGCCTCTGACGCGGTGGGTAACCGCCCCCGCGCGATCCGTCAAGACGACAGCCGCGCCCAGACGGACGCGCCACCCGGTCAAGGGCGGCGCGCCGGTCAAGGGGATCAGGCGATGTCCCCGAAGAGGAAATCATCCGCGCCGATATCGCCCAGCACGACTCCTTCCAGCAGGATCGAGCCCTCGGAGGTGGTCACCAGCACCCCTGCGCCGACGCCGGTCACCACCGCGCCGTCCCCGGCCGCGG
>JAOARA010000159.1 GCA_025211115.1 Roseicyclus sp.
GCCCCCGCCGACGCGGGCGCCGCGATGCGGCTCCGGGCGCCCGGCCTTGCGGGGTTGTGCCTTGGTGGCTGGCGTCGGATATGCGTATTTTTGGAAAGATGAAGGGCTGGGGCATGGCTGCAACGATCATCGACGGAAAGGCCTTTGCCGCGAAGGTGCGGGGGCAGGTGGCCGAGAAGGTGGCCGCGCTGAAGGCGGACCACGGGATCGTGCCGGGGCTGGCCGTGGTGCTGGTGGGAGAAGACCCCGCAAGCCAGGTCTACGTGCGCAACAAGGGCAAGCAGACCGTCGAGGTCGGCATGGCGAGCTTCGAGCACAAGCTCGACGCGGCGACGCCCGAGGCCGAGATCCTCGCGCGGGTCGAGCGGCTGAATGCCGATCCGGCGGTGCATGGCATCCTGGTGCAGCTGCCGCTGCCCGACCATTGCGACGCGGCCAAGGTGATCAACACGATCGACCCGGCCAAGGATGTCGACGGGTTCCACATCTCGAACGTGGGGCTTCTGGGCACCGGGCAGAAGGCGCTGGTGCCTTGCACGCCCTTGGGCTGCCTGATGATGCTGCGCGACCATCACGGGAGCCTCTCGGGGCTGGAGGCGGTCGTGGTGGGGCGGTCGAACATCGTCGGCAAGCCGATGGCGCAACTGCTTCTGGGCGACAGCTGCACCGTGACCATCGCGCATTCGCGCACGAAGGACCTGGGCGAGGTCTGCCGCCGGGCCGATATCCTGGTTGCGGCGGTGGGCCGGCCCGAGATGATCCCGGGCGACTGGGTCAAGCCCGGCGCGACGGTGATCGACGTGGGCATCAACCGGGTGCCGCATCCCGACGATCCGGCCAGGACGCGGCTGGTGGGCGATTGCCATTACGACAGCTGCGCCGAGGTGGCGGGTGCCATCACGCCGGTGCCGGGCGGCGTGGGGCCGATGACCATCGCTTGCCTGCTGGCCAATACGCTGACGGCCTGTTGCCGGGCCAACGGGTTGCCCGAGCCCGAGGGGCTGACCGCCTGAGCCGGCGGGCGGCGGGCGGCGCGATCAGGCCGGGATCATCGTGCCCTGGAAGAGCGAGGTTTCGCGCCGGTTGCCCTTCGCATCTTCGGCCCACAGGGTCGCCCGGACCACGCTGAGGCGGCGTCCGGGCTTCATCACCTCGCCCAGGGCGATGAGACGGAGGCCGGTGGCCGGCGCGATGAGGTTGACCTTCATCTCCACCGTCAACACCTCGCTGCCCGGTGGCATCAGCGACAGGGCGGCATAGCCCGCCGCGCTGTCGCCGAGCGCGAAGCTGGCCCCGGCATGGGCGAAGCCATGCTGCTGCGAGACGGCGGGCCCGATGGGCAGGCTCAGGGTCACGCGCCCCGGCGCGATGGCGTCGATCCGCGCGCCGAGCGTCGCCATCAGCCCCTGCCGGTCGAAACTGTCGCGGATCGCCTGTTCGACGCTCTGGTCGAGCGATGTGTTCATGGACCTGTCCCCCGTTTCCCGTCCCGGCAGCCAGGCTAGTCCGGATGCAGCGGCTGGGCCAGCCTGCAGGCTGCGCTAACCCCGATGTCTCGGCATCGGCAAGCGGACCGGACGGGGGCCGAGCAGGATCGCCTCGGCCCGCGCGCCCATCAGCGATGCCAGTTCGGGCCGGGCGCAGTCGAGCCCGCCGGTATAGGCCCCGTAGGCGGGCAGGATCCGCCGCGCCTCGTCCAGCAGGAAGCAGCGCCGCGAGAGGGACCGCCCGCGCAGCGGGACGCGCGCCTTTGGGTGGTAATGGCCCGACACTTCGCCCGAAGCGCAGGGTTCGGCGATGTGGCGGAAGGTCAGCGGACCAAGCGCGTAGTCGGCAAGATGCGTGCCGCCCAGATCGACCGGGCCGGGGTCGTGGTTGCCGAGGATCCAGACCCAGCGCCGCCCGGCCATCAGCCCGAGCAGCCGGTCCCTGAGCGGAGTGGCCATGTCGCGGCTGGCGGCGAGATCGTCGAAACTGTCGCCGAGGCAGATCACCTCGCGCGGCTCGGTCGCCGCGAGATCCGCGGCGAGGCGGTCGAGCGTTTCCTGCGTCTCGTAAGGCGGCAGCATCGGCCCGCCCCGCCGCGCCATGCGGTCGGATTTCCCCAGGTGAAGGTCGGAGACGCAGAGAAGCGCCCGCTCGGGCCACCAGAGCGCGCCGGAGGGCAGGGCGTGGAGCGATGCACCGCGGAAATCGAAGGGCAAGGAGTTCATGCTTTGTTCATAGTTCGGCGTCAGTGTCGGGGGCAAGGCTGTTCGGTGTTGCGCGGTAGGAGGTCCGGATGACGTATCAGATGTGATCGGCGGGCAGACCCGCGGCGGTCATCAGCCGCGCGGCCTCGTCCTCGAGCATGCGCTGGTCGGCGGCACCCGCGATCGGCACCCGCCCCGGTTCGAGGAACAGGGGCGCGGCCAGTGGGCTGACGCGCGAAAGACGCGCGTGGTCGATGCGGTCGCCGATGCGCGTGAGCATCTCTTCGATGCGGCCGAAATCGACAAGGCCGCGCATCGCCTCGGCCCGCGTGATCCGCAGCATGACATGGTCGGGGTCGTATTTGCGGAGCGTGTCATACAGGATGTCGGTGGAGAAGGTCGCCTGCCGCCCGGTCTTGCGCTTGCCGCCGGGTTGGTTGCGGTCGATCAGCCCCGCGATGATCGCGCTGCCCTTGAAGGTGCGCTTCATCACCGCGTTGTCGGCCAGCCAGGCCTCCATGGTCTCGACAAGGTTCTCGCGCGAGAACAGCGGGGTGGGGTCGTCCAGCGGGTCGAGCCCCCAGATCAGCGTCGCGTAATCGGTGGCGACGAAGCCCATCGGGTTCAGTCCGATCTCCTCCATCCGCTGCGTGATCAGAAGCCCCAGCGTCTGTTGCGCGTTCCGTCCCGCGAAGCCGTAGGCGACCACGTGTTCGCGCCCGTCATGGGGGAAGCTTTCCACCAGCAGCCGGTCGCGTTCCGGCAGGCGGCTGACGCGGCGTTGTAGCTGCAGCCACTCGCGGGTGTGGCCGGGCAGATCGGGCCAGTCGTCCTTGCGGAACATCGACAGGATACGGTCCGACAGCTGGGTGGAGGTGGCGAATTTCGTGCCCATGAAGGTGGCGATCTTGGGCTTGAGGGTGGGGGTGCGGCTGACCTCCACCACCATCTCGCGCATGCCCTCGAAGCGCACGATCTGCCCCCCGATGAGGAAGGTGTCGCCCTTGCGGAGCATCGAGGCGAAATATTCCTCGACCTCGCCGAGGGGCGCGCCGCCGCGGGTCTTCTGGTAGCGGACCTGCATCTTGTCGGCATCCACGATGGTGCCGATGTTCATGCGGATGCGCGTGGTCGCGCGCGGGTCGCGCAGCTGCCATTGGCCGTCCGGGCGCTGCACCAGCCTTTGCCACTGGTCATAGGCGCGCAGCGCGTAGCCCCCGGTGGCCGCGAAGTCGAGGCAGCGGTCGAAGCTGTCCCGCGGCAGGTCGGCATAGGCGCCCGCGGTGCGGATCTCGTCGAAGAGCTCGTCGGCATGGAACGGCCCGGCGGCGGCCCGGATCAGGATGTGCTGGCACAGCACGTCGAGCGGGCCGGTGTGGTCGGTGTCACCGTCAAGCTGCCGGGCGCGCACGGCCTCCAGCGCGGCGGTGCATTCGATCACCTCGAAGCGGTTGGCGGGCACGATCAGCGCCTTCGACGGCGCGTTGTAGCGGTGGTTGGCGCGGCCGATCCGCTGCACCAACCGCTTCACGTTCTTGGGTGCGCCGACCTGGATTACCAGATCCACGTCGCCCCAGTCGATCCCCAGATCAAGCGAGCCGGTGCAGACGATGGCCTTGAGCCGCCCATCGACCATCGCCTGTTCCACCTTTTCCCGCTGCTCGCGGGCCAGTGCGCCGTGGTGTATGCCGATGGGAAGCTGGTCTTCGTTGGCGAGCCAGAGATGGTGAAAGAACAGCTCGGCCTGCGCGCGGGTGTTGTGGAAGATGAGCGTCGTGCGATGCTTGCGGACCTGGTCCAGAACGGCGGGGATGGCATATTTGCCGCCACCGCCGGACCAGGGGGGCGGCGCGTCCGTCGTCAGCATGGCGATGTCAGGGTCCGGGCCGGGATCGGCCTGCAGGATCTCGCAGGGGTCCGGGTGACGGGCGAGGATGCGGGCGATGGCGGCGGGGTCCTCGACCGTGGCCGACAGGCCCACGCGGCGCAGTCCGGGGGCGAGCGTGGAGAGGCGCGAGAGCGCCAGCATCAGCTGGTCGCCGCGCTTGGACTCGGCCAGCGCGTGGATCTCGTCCACGATGATCCGCTTGAGGCCCGCAAAGGTGCGGCCGGCATCCTCGTAGGAGATCAGGAGCGCGAGGCTTTCCGGCGTCGTCAGCAGGATATGCGGCGGGTCCGCGCGCTGGCGTCGCTTGGTGTGGGAAGACGTGTCGCCGGTGCGGTCCTCGATGCGGATGGGCAGGCCCATCTCCTCGACCGGGCCGGTCAGGTTGCGCTTGATGTCGGCGGCCAGCGCCTTGAGCGGCGAGACGTAGAGCGTGTGCAGGCCCTTGTGCGTGCCGTCGGCCAGCTCGGCCAGGGTCGGCAGGAAGCCTGCCATGGTCTTGCCGCCGCCCGTGGGCGCGATCAGGAGCTGGCAGGGCGCGTCCGAGCGCTCCAGCATGGCGTGCTGATGCGGGTGGATGGACCATCCACGGGCGGTGAACCAGCCGGTGATCTCGGGGGGGAGGGTGCGCGTCATGTGCCCATAGATAACCGGCCTTGGCCGGTTGGCCATGGGGGGCGTTTTGCGTGCGCAAAACGGCACGGAAAACTGCAGTTTTCCGCAACCGCGAAACTGCAGTTTCGCGCGCCGCTCAGTGGACGATCTTTTCGTCCTTGACGAAAAGGTTCTCCCACGCCCGGTCGATGAACTCGGGGCGCATCTGGTAGGGGATGCCCTCGAATTCGCAGATCGCCTTGATCTGGTCGCACAGGAAGACCGGGTGATAATTGGCGTAATTGTGCTCGATCGTCGGGTATTTCGTCTTGAGCAGGTGGATCAGCGAGGCCTCGTCCAGCGGCACGCCCTTTTTCCGGGCGACCAGCGCGAAGATCTTCAGGAACTGCTGCTGGTTGGGGCCGTCAATCTTCACCTTGAAGAAGATCCGGCGCAACGCGGCCTGGTCGAAGATCTCGTTGGGGTGGTAGTTGGTCGAGAAGACCACCAGCGTGTCGAAGGGCACCTCGAACTTCTCGCCCGATTGCAGCGCGAGGATGTCGTAGCCCATCTCCATCGGCACGATCCATCGGTTGATCAGCGCCTGCGGCGGCTCTTCCTGGCGGCCGAGGTCGTCGACGATGAAGACGCCCCCCGTCGACTTCAGCTGAAGCGAGGCCTGGTAGGTGCGGCTGACCGCGTTGTAGTTGAGATCGAGCATCGAGAGCGTCAACTCGCCCCCCGTCATCACCGTTGGACGGGTGCAGAGGATATAGCGCGTGTCGAACCGGGCCGAGGCCTTACGCAGCGGGCTGGCCGCGCCCGCGGCCTCGTCGGGCTTGACGGGCGTGTGGACGATGGGGTCGAAGAGCGTGATGACCTGCCCGGCGTAGCACAGCGCATGGGGCACGTAGATGGTGTCGCCCATCGCGGCGCGGATGCCCTCGGCGATCGAGGATTTGCCGTTGCCCGGCGGGCCATACATCAGCACCGACCGGCCCGATCCGACGGCGGGGCCGAGCTGGTCGATCAGCCCGTCGGGCAGGATCAGGTGGCCCATCGAGGCTTCGAGCATGGGGCGGGTCAGCTTGATGTCGCGGATCGACTGGCGCTTGACCTGTGCCTTGTAGTCTTCGAGCGGGACGGGCATCGGCCCGTAGTATTCGGACTGCGACAGGGCATCGAGGGCGCGCGCCTTGCCGCCGTCGGTCAGCTGGAACCCCATCTCGGAGGACGAGGTCGCGTGCAGCGTGCCGGTGGCCTGCATCAGGCCCAGCTCGCGCAGGCTGTCGATCAGCTCCTGGGTCAGGGGAATGGGCAGGGCGATGGCCTGCGCGATGTCCGATGTCTTCTCGACGTTCTTGCGGAAGACCGTCTTGAGAAGGATGTCGCGCATCATCACCGGCGTCAGGCCGGTGTCCGACAGCTTGCGCAGCGGCGGCGGTGCGGAGAGTTCGGATTGCGGAACCTGCATGTTCATCGGGCGACCCCATCTTGCTCGGACGGGGTCGTGATGACGGGCGATTGCGGCCGTATCTTGGCGGGTCGTGGGCCGGGACGCGGCCCTCGGTCAGAGGCCCGCCGCGACCCCGAGCGCGAGGTAGATCGCCAGCGCCCCCGCCAGCGCGACGCCCATCGGGAAGAGCTTGCCCTGGTCCCAGGACGCCCAGTCGGCCGTCGCGCGGCGCAGCGCGGGGATGCGGCCCGCGGTGCGGTGGGTCAGCCACGAGCCGATCAGCACCAGCGCGAACAGCAGGAGGAAGAACATCCCGTCCCCCGGTGCAACGAAGGGCGCCATGGCGGCGGCGAATTTCGCGTCGCCCGCGCCGACCATGCCCAGCGAGGTGATCACGAAGCCGATCACCAGCACGATGCCGAGCGCGGCAAGCCGCCAGAGATAGGTTTCGAAACTCCAGGCCCCGAGCCCGAGCACAAGCACCAGCCCCACGACAAGGAAGACCCCCGTCAAGGCGAGCACGGCCGTGTTGGGAATGCGCATCGCGCGCAGGTCGCTGAACGCGACCCAGATGCAGATCGGCAGGACGAGAGGCAGGAACCAGAGCGCCTCGATACTGGTCAGGGACAGGGAGAGGACCATCAGCCGCGGATCTCCGTCTCGAGCGCGTTGAGGGCGCGCACCGCGGCCTCGAAATGTTGCGGATGGGTGTCGATCGCCTCGGCCAGAAGGCCGCGTCCGAGGTCGGTCTGACCCTGCCGGATCGCGGAAAGCGCCGCAGTGTGCAGCAGCTGCGCCCGCTCGGCTTCGGTCATGCGCACGAGCGGCAACTGGTAATTGCCCTGCGCGGCGCGGGCCAGCACGAGGTTGTTCTTGGCGGTGAACAGGTCGGGGTCATAGCGCACGGCTTCGAGAAACAGCCGCTCGGCACCGTCGAAATCGCCACGGCTCAGGCGCGAATATCCCCAGTTGTTCAGCACGTTGGCGGGCCGCGTCGTCAGGCCGACGGCGGTTTCGTAGAAATGATCGGCGCGATCCCATTCCTGGTTGCTGTCGGCGACCATCGCCTCGAGACGGTAGCGTTCGTAGGTCTCGAAGGTGGGCGGCACACGGTCGAGCTGGGCCTCGGCCTCGTCCCAGTCGCCGGTGCGGATCAGCGCGCCCGCGTAGTCTATGCGGTCCTGTTCGATCGTGTCGGCGCTGTCCACGATGTCGCGCCAGAGCGGCACCGCCTCGTCCGAGCGGCCGGCGCGCACCAGGCTTGCGGCCAGGCCGCGGCGCAGGTCGATGCGGTCGGGTTGCTCGCGCAGCGAGCGCTGGAAATAGGCGACGGCCTCGTCCGGGGCGGCGGCGGTCAGCATGATGTCGCTGAGGTTGGTCTCGTCGATCACGTTGATCGGGTCGAGGGCCCGCCCGACGTCGGGTGACCTCACGGCGTCACACCCTGCCGTCACGGCCAATGAAAGACATACCACCGAAAGGGTCCGGGGGCTGAGAGTCATGTGAGACCTCTTACTGCTCGATGTCGCGGTCCCGATCCTGTTCACGGGTTGGCGAGAAGCACGAAGACCCCCCCGCCGCGCCGGATCAGCCCGGGACCATTCTGGGTGTTGTCTTCACTATAGACCGAATTTTCCATTCGGGCGATAGCCAGTCGAAGGTTGTCCCGAATCGCGTCCGAACGGCCACTATCGAGCGCGAATGCGCGTTCGAAGACGCGCCGGGCCTCGCCCCATTCGGAGCGTTCCATCAGCGCCACGCCGAGGTTGTTCCACGCCGGCACGAACCTGTCGTCGAGGTCGAGCGCGTCGCGGAACTGCCGTTCGGCCTGTCCGATCCGGCCCAGGCGCAGGTTCGCCGAGCCGATCGCGGTCATCAGTTCGGCATCGAGGCCGCGCTCGGCCGCGGCGCGGTAATAGGCGCGCAAGGCAAGCTCGTATTGCCCCGCATCCATCAGCCGGTCGCCGACCAGCACCTGGTCCACGCCCTCTTCCAGCACCACGGTGCCGCGTGGTGCCGCGACTTCCAGATCGCGCGCCAGCGGATCGAGACGTGCCTCTGTCCCCGGCGCGCCGACACAGGCCGCAAGGCCCGTGCCGCAAATCGTCAGGATGACGAGCCCCCTCATCATGCCCTCCCGGTGTTCTGCGCGGTGGCCGCGCGGGTCGATCAGGGCGCGAAGCCCCCTTGCAGGTTCGTTGCGATGCCGTAGACCGAGGGGCCGATCAGGATGATCAGCAGCGGCGGCAGGCAGAACATCATCGTACCAAGTGTCAGCTTGCTGGGAAGCTTGTTTGCCTTTTCCTCGGCCCGCATCACGCGCTTGTCGCGCATTTCCTCGGAATAGACGCGCAGCGCCTCGGCCATGGACGTGCCGAAGGTGGCGGACTGGATCAGCATGGTCACGAAGCTGTTCACGTCCTGGATGCCGACCCGGTCGCTCAGGTCGCGCAGCACGCGGATCTTGTCCTTGCCGGCCTTCATCTCGTAGGCGACGATCTCGAATTCCTCGGCAAGCGCGGGGTAGCCCGCGCGGATTTCCTTGGCGACGCGAATGATCGCCTGGTCCAGCGATTGCCCGGCCTCGATACAGGCCAGCATGAGGTCGAGCGCGTCGGGAAACCCGCTGACGATCTCGTCGGTGCGGTTCTGCACGCGGCGCTGCACCCAGTATTTCGGAGCGTAATAGCCTGCGCAGCCCGGCACCAGCACGGCGAGGATCGTGTTCTGGGCCGACATGCCACCGGCCACAAGGACGTAGACCACCCCGATCAGCAGCGCCCCGATCCCCAGCGCGAACTGGGCGAAATGAAAGGCCTGCACCGCGCTTTGAGAGCGATAGCCGGCGCGGACGAGTTGCAGCTGCACCGCGCTGAACTCGGCCTGGTCCTGGGGTTCGAGATACTGGGCGAACCGCTCGAGCCGCTCGTCCTTGCGGCCCCGCCGCAGCCCTGGCGCAGGGTCGAGGGCATCCTCGCCCATCCGCGCGCTGCGGATCTTGTCCAGCGGATCCTTTTTCGGGAACAGGATCGACGGCAGCGCCACGAGGATCAGCAGCAGCCCGAGCGCGCCGACGACGATCAGCGGGCCCATCTCGCCCAGCTGGGCGATGATGGCCTCGTTGGCGCGGGTGTAGAGGTCCGACAGGGCGTCCATGGAGTGTCTCCGTTCTCAGACCTTGATGTTCACGAGCATCTTCATGAAGACCATGTTCATCACGAGCATGACCCCCACGACCGCGCAGGCCGGGATGAAGACGGGCGTTCCGATGATGTCGTCGTAATAGTCGGGCTGCATCACGTTGATGCCGATCAGCGCCAGCAGCGGGAAGACCGACAGGAACATGCCCGACCACTTGGCTTCGCCGGTGATCGCCTTGACCTTGCGGAACAGCTTGAAGCGCGCGCGGATCACGCTGGCCAGCCCTTGCAGGATCTCGGCGAGGTTGCCGCCCGAGGTCTGCTGGATGCCGACAGCCACCGCGAGAAAGCGCAAGTCCTGGCTGTCCAGCCGTTCGGCCATGGCGCGGATCGATTCGGCGACGTCACGGCCATAGGCCGCTTCGTCGGCGATCACGCCCAGTTCCGAGGCGAGCGGGTCGGCGATTTCCTTGGACACGGTGTTGATGGCGGAGACGAACGGATGCCCCACCCGCAACGAGCGCACCATCAGCTCGACGGCGTCGGGAAGCTGCTCGTTGATCATGGCGATCCGCTTCTTCGCCTTGGAGTTGATCCAGTAGTAGATCCCCCCCGCGCCCATGGCGATCGAGACCAGCAGGCGCAGCGGCAGCGAGGCCGAGGTCAGGACGCTGAGGCCGAGGAAGGCCGCCACCGCAAGCCCCAGCATGACCAGCATCAGCTGGCCGGGCGTGAAGGCGATGTTCGCCTTCTGCGCCTTGTCGGCGATCAGCGCGTAGAACGGCAGCCGGACAGGGCCGGTGTGCTGTTCCATCTCCTTGCGCAGCTTGGCCAGCACATCCTCGCGCGAGTTCCCGTTTCGCAGCATCGACAGCCGCCGGTTGACGCGCGCGTTCAGGCTGATGGATTTGCCGAAAACGGCCAGGTAGATCCCTTCGACCAGCATGATGATGCCGACGAAGATCCCGATGTAGATCAGCGGTTCGATGGACAGTTGCATCGGGGCTCACTCCGCCATGACTGGTTCGTAGATGGACGCCGGCAGCTCGTAGCCCCATTGCCGGAACCGTTCGGAATAATGCGACCGCACCCCGCAGGCGGTGAAATGGCCAATGATCTTGCCGTCGGGCGCAAGGCCGGTGCGCTGGTAGCGGAACACCTCCTGCATCGAGATCACCTCGCCCTCCATGCCGGTCACCTCGGTGATCGAGACCATCCGCCGTGACCCGTCCTGCAGGCGGCTGGCCTGCACGATCAGGTTCACCGCGCTCGAGATCTGCGACCGCACCGCCTTGAGCGGCATCTCGATGCCGGCCATCGCCACCATGTTTTCAAGGCGCGAACAGGCGGCGCGGGCGTTGTTGGCGTGGATCGTGGTCATCGACCCGTCATGGCCGGTGTTCATGGCCTGCAGCATGTCGATCACTTCCTCGCCGCGGGTTTCGCCGACGATGATCCGGTCGGGCCGCATCCGCAGCGCGTTCCTGAGACAGTCGCGCTGCGTCACCGCGCCCTTGCCCTCGACGTTGGGCGGGCGGCTTTCCATCCGGCCGACATGCACCTGCTGCAGCTGCAGTTCCGCGGTGTCCTCGATCGTCAGGACGCGTTCCTTGTTGTCGATGAAGGAGGACAGCGCGTTGAGCGTGGTGGTCTTGCCCGAGCCGGTGCCGCCCGACACGATGACGTTGAGCCGCGTGGACACCGCCGCCTGCAGGTAGACGGCCATCTCCTCGGAGAAGGCACCGAAGCGCACCAGGTCGTCGATGCCCAGCTTCTCCTTCTTGAACTTGCGGATCGACACGAGCGAGCCGTCCACCGCCACCGGCGGCACCATCGCGTTGAAGCGCGAGCCGTCCTTGAGACGGGCGTCGACATAGGGGTTCGACTCGTCCACCCGGCGGCCGACGGCCGACACGATCTTGTCGATGATCCGCAGCAGGTGGCGCTCGTCCTTGAAACGCACGTCGCTCAGTTCGAGCCGCCCGGCGCGTTCCACGAAGACCCGGTTGGGCCCGTTCACGAGGATGTCGTTGACGGTCTCGTCCTTGAGCAGCGGCTCGAGCGGGCCAAGGCCCGTGACCTCGTCGAACAGCTCGATGTTGAGGGTCTGCCGGTCCTCGCGGTTCAGCACGATGCCCAGCTCGTTGAGCTGCTCGGACACGATGGCCGTGATCTCGCTGCGCAACTCGGATTCCTTGGCGCTTTCGAGCGCGGCAAGGTTCAGGTTGTCGAGCAGCCGGGAATGCATCTCGGTCTTGATCTCGTCGAGACGCTGGCGCCGCTTGAGATCCTTGTCGCCGTCCGCAGCCTGCGCCGCCGGGCGCGGCACCTCGGTCAGGACGGCCGGCTTGCGCTGCACGCGCGCGGGTGTCGCCGTCGCCGGCGCGGTGTCATTGGCCACGGTCGCCACAGCGGCATGTGCCGCGGCCTCGGGCAGGGTCACCGCTTCGGGGCGGGTCGCTTTCTTGTATTTTCCGAACATCGCTTAGCCCCCTGTTCGCGTCACTTGGTTGCCGCTTCGGCCAGCATGGCCTTGTGCAGACCCTCGGCGAGCTTGCGGATTTCCTTGCGCAGGGGATTTTTCCGCGCGCTTTCCATCAGCGTCTGGCCATTGTCCCCGGCCTGCAGCACCGGCCGCCCGCCATCGGGAAGCTGCGTCGACACCTTGATGCCAAGGCTTTCCCCCAGCTTCTTCACCCGCGCCTTGCCGCTCAGATCGGTCAGGCCGGGGGCGCGGTTGAGAACGAAGTTCAGCTTCTCCACCGGCAGGGTCTCGGCCCTGAGCGCCTTGAGGAACCGCATCGCGTTCTGCGCCGAGCGCATGTCCAGTTCCATCGTGGTGAAATAGACATCCGACAGGGTCAGGACCGTTTCGGTCCACATCACCAGCGTATGCGGCATGTCGATCACGACGATGTCGAAACACTGCGTGGCAAAGCCGATCAGCGCCTCGACCTCTTCCGGGCCGATCAGGTCGAGCGGCAGAAGCTCGGGCGGGGCAGGGAACACCGATAGTTTGCTCTGGTAGCTCAGAAGCGCCTGCTTGAAGGCTTCCACGTCCATCGAGCGCGCGTCCTGCAACAGCTCGATCACCATGTCGCGCCGCGGCAGGTCGAGGAAGGTCGATACCGTTCCGGCCTGAAGGTCGAGGTCGAGCAGGCAGACCGAGGGGGATTTCTGCTTGTCGATGTTGGCCAGTTCCCATGCCAGGTTCACCGCCAGCGTCGAGGCACCGGTGCCGCCCGCGATCCCCTGCACGGCAAAGACCGCGGCCTCGCCGCCGATGCGGGGCGCGATCTCGACCGGCTCGGGGGGGGCGAGCGGGGCGGCCGGGGCGGGGGCGGGCGCGTCCTCCTCCGGCACGCTCGCCACGGCCGGAACGGCGGCGATGCGCATCGGCGGTGCGTCGCGCATGCGTTCGATGGCGTCATGCAGCGCGCCCTCGGCCAGCGGGTAGGGCACGAAGTCGTCGGCGCCGAGCCGCAAGAGCTCGCGCAGCGCCGCGGGGCCGACGTCATGGGCGACGAGAATGCATTTCACCCCGCGCGCCTTGGACGCGACGATCAGCTCTCCGATCATGCCGAGGTCCATCTCGTGCTCGGGGGTGACCGCGATGGCAAGGAACTGCAGCTCCGTGGCCTCGGGCTGATCGAGGAAGGCGCGCGCTTCGGCGAAGCCCAGATCGCCCCAGGCCTCTCCCAGCTCGGCTTCCATGTCCTCGATCAGAAGGTCGAAGCGATGAACGTCGTCAGACACCGTGCAGGCCTGGATGCGGGCCGGTTCTGATTTCAAGGCGAGACCGCTGTTCATGTCCTCAAGTCCTGTTCCGCCCGGATTTTCCGGGTCATCATTCTGCTCCGGCGAAGGGCCTCCGCCCAGCCTGCCCCGTCCCCCGAAAGGCGCGGAGGGGTGGGGCTCTGGAAACAGACCGTCGCCGGGAAAAGCGGCAGGAATAGGACGAAACAGGGGAATGAAACGGAGAATTCCGTTGCAGTAAAGGATGTTGTCAGGACCACTGCGCGCCCGCTGGCATCCGGCCGACGGGCGCGGTCACCGCCTCAGCCGCCCGAGCCAGCGTAGTTGCGGTAGATGATCTGCGCAAAGCGCCCGTCCACGACCAGCGGGTTGTCCCGCACGAAGCCGGAGACTTCCGTCACCGTGCGCCGGTTGCGCCGATCCTGCGCGTCGGTCGCCACGAGAGGCTGGGTTTCCCCGAAGGACACGAGCGCATCGAGGCGCGACCGGTCGATGCCGAGGCTCACCAGGTAATCCACCGCCGCGCGTGCCCGGCGCAGGCCGAGCCGGTGGTTGTAGGCGCGGCTTCCGACAAGATCGGTGTGCCCGTAGACCGAGAAACGCACTTCGGGGAAATGCCGGATGAACGCCGCCTGAAGCCCCAGCACCGCCCGCGCATCCGCATCCAGCGTGGCCGAGTTGAACGCGAAGGTGATGGTGGTCGGCACCTCGCGCGCAAAGCGTTCGGCCAGAACGACCGTGTAGTCCAGCTGGCCGGTCTGGTAGAGGATGTTGTTCGTCGTCGGCGCACCGAAGCCGCCCTCGTCGATGCGGCTTCCGGCTTCGCGGTCGCAGCCCGCGACGGCCAGCGTCGCGGCGAGCGTCAGCGCCAGCGCGCGGGCCATGCGGGCGGAAGTGGCCATGCGAAAGGGGCGTGTCGTTGCGCTGCTGTGCATCGTCTCAATCCATCACGTAGCCATAGGAGCCCGAGAAATCCTGCGCGGCGACATCGGCCGCGGGGGTGCCGGCACGGGGGGCACCCGCCGTGCGGCCCTGCCAGAACAGCTCGTTCTCGGTGGGGATCGTCACGCGGTCTGTCGGAAGCGCCAGCGCCTCGCCGCGGACGGGTGTCACCAGGTGGGCCGTGACGATGATCATCAGCTCGGACTGCTCGCGCTGGTAGCTGGTCGAGCGGAACAGCGCGCCGAGGATCGGCAGGTCGCCCAGCCACGGAACCTTGCCGATCTGGTCGCGGAAGTCGTCCTGCAACAGCCCCGCGATGGCGAAGCTCTCGCCGTCGCGCATCTCGACCACGGTCGAGGCCTCGCGCGTCCGCAGGCCCGGCGTGCCGTCCGCCCCCGCGATGCCCGAATCGATGGCGCTGACGGTCGTCGACAGGTCGAGGTTGATCACGTCATCCGCAACCACCGTGGGCGTGAAGGACAGCTCGATGCCGAAAGGCTGGAACTGCACCGAGACATTGCCGTTCTCGTCGCTGAGCGGCACCGGAAACTCGCCACCGGCGAGGAAATCGGCGGTCTGCCCGGACAGGGCCGTCAGGTTCGGTTCGGCCAGCGTGCGCACCAGCCCCTCGGTCTCGAGGGCCTCGAGAAGGATGTTGAATTCGAAGCCCGCCCCGTTCAGGCCAAGGCCGATGACCCCGCCGGGCGCGTTCACGGGAACGGGGAAATCCACGAACTCGCCCGAGTTCGCCCCGAACAGGTTGCCGTTGCTGCCGCCTGCACCGGTCAGGCTGAGACCCAGTTCCTGCCGGACGGTGCGGCTCATCTCGGCGAAGCGGACCTGCAGCATGACCTGCTGGCTGCCGCCCACGAGCATCAGGTTCGACACCCGGCCCGGCGCATAGCGTTCCGCCAGTTCCATCGCGCGGTCGACGACGCGGCCCGAGCTGACCGTGCCCGACAGCACGATCCCGTCATTCGCGGTGCGCACCTCGATATGCTCGCCGCGCAGGATCTCGCGCAGGCGTTCGCGCAACTCGGCCACGTCGGGGGCGACCTGGACGTCGATATTGGCGATCAGGCTGCCATCCGCCCCCAAAAGCGTCATCGTCGTGCGGCCCGGCAGGCGGCCAAGCACGTAGATCGTGCGCTCGGACAGGGTGGCGATGTCGGCAATGGCCGGGTTGGCGATGCTGATCTCGGCGAACAGCGTGTCGCTTTCCACCACCACGGCCCGGTTCAGGGCAACCGAAAGGGTCGCGGTTGTCTGCCCTTCCACGACCCTGAGCGACTGGGCCGTCGTGTCGGTGGTTGCACCGAACACGACCGCGCAGCCGATCAGGGCTGCGCGCAAAAAGCCCAACATCTGCATGGTGTTCCTGCCTCTATCTCTACTGCTCATCGTGGTGTCTTCCGCACCAACTTTCGCGCCACCTTGCCGGAAAAAGAGAAATTGAGCAAGAATCAATAGATTGCGTCGCGCCGTGAATGTTGTTTTTCCAGCACGCCGCGTGAGACCGGGCTTGGCGATCGGGCAGGGATGCCACGATCCCGAACGGGAGGCGTTCCGACGGACGTTCGCCGTCGGAACCGTAGGTCGGGCGCTTCGAGGCCGGCGGTCACTCGGTGCAGGGCACCGGCGTGATCACGACCTCGGCGCCGCGGCGGTTGCGCACGGTGCAGATCCGCGGGCCGACCGGGCCTTCGGCCACCTCTTCGCGTTCCCCGAACAGGGCATCGCGCGAAAACTCGACGGTCTCCGTCTCGCTCTCGTCGTTGATGCCGACCAGCGCGAGGGTCAGGCGGCCGGTGGACTGCGCCTGCGTCAACGCGGCGATTTCCTGCGGCGGGGCCTCGATGGTGATCGTGCGGGCGATGATCGGGTTGTTGCGGTCGGTGTCGGCGATCTGGTCGATGGCGATGATCTGCACGTTCGACCGGATCAGGCGCGTGATGCTCTCGCCGTTGCGGCCCGAGCCGGTCCAGTAGACATCCACCCGGTCGCCCGGCCGCAGGAAGCCCGAGACCCCGCCCACCAGGTCGACGCTCATCGAGAAGGCCCGCATCCCCTGGCCCAGCCGCGAGGCGACGCCGGCGTCTTCGCCCGGCGCGGTCACCTTGGTGGAAAGAAGCGGCTCGTGGCGTTCCATCGCGCGCAGCACCATCCGCGGCTCTTCATCGCCGGCGGGGAAGATGGCCTCGAGCGTGCTGAACGCGCCGAAGGGCACGAATTCGGCGGGCCAACGCACCGCCTGCACGTCCCGGAGCGAGATCGTCTCGCCGTAGCGCATCGGGCGGCTGACGACGAAGACAGTGGTGGTCGGCAGGATCGCCTGTTCCTGGCGGGCCAGCGCGGTCTGGTACTGCTCGAAGCGTTCCATGGCGATCTTGACGGCGAAGCCGGCAATGCCGATGCCGAGGATCAGCACCAATCCGAAAACGAGTCTCAAGGTTCATCCCTTTCTCTTGTTGCTGCCGGGCGCGGCGCTCCGCACGTCGGCAGGTGACTGCTCACCGGATAGGCTGGGGGAAGACTTTGGCTTTTCCGTGGTTTGGTTGCGGAAAAACCTGTGTCTTCACGCCCCTGCCGTCTTGGCGCGTCCTCGTGGGCCCGGCGCGGTCACCCCTCGGGTGTTTCCGGCGTTTCCGGCGCTGCGGGCGTTTCGGGTGTATCGGGCGTGTCGGGGGTGCGGCCGACGAAGGTGGCGAAGCCTTCGGTGTCCGGGTTCGAGGCCAGGAGCGACCCCTGCAATTCGCCCGACAGGTCGTTCATCCCGCCCGACAGGACAAGCGTGGCCGACAGGCCGAGCGCGACACAGGCGGCGGTCATCCAGACCCAGTCCACCGTGACGATGCCGTCTTCGGTGGCCGCGAAATTTCTGATCAATTCCAACATGTCAATGGTTCCCTATGAGGGGCCGCTGCGGTGAAATCCGGCGGCTGGGTGGGAGCCTGACCGCGGATCATGGCCGGAAAAGGGCCGTTCGCGGGAATTTGGGGGTCGCAACCGGCATGTTTTCCGGGTGTGCCCGCGCCGCCGCCTTCCGTGGGCTGCGCGGCCGGGGGCATGAACGACAACGGGCCGCGTGGATGTCACGCGGCCCGCCATCGGGTCTGCCCTGTGCGGTGCCTGGCACCGCGCCGGGGATTATTCGGCGTTCTCGATCGCGTCGCCTGCCGCGGCGTTGCCGGCCACGAAGGCGCCGAAGGTCGCAGCCGACGGGTCGGCTTCCAGCAGGCTGGCCTGGATCTCGCCCGAGAGATCCTGGATACCGCCCGAGACGACGGCCATCACGGCAAGGCCCAGGCCCACGAGGGCGGCGGTCAGGACGACCCAGTCGACGGTCACGGCACCGGATTCGGACTGGGCGAAATTCTTGATCAGGTTGGTCATTGTGTAGTCTCCAGAGTGGGAACGAGGTGATCGAGGCATCCCTTGGGCATGTCTCGGTGGGATGAGTGTGTTTTGACCGCGGAACCGGGCGGAAATCGGGCCATCGCGGGAAGTTGTCAGGGCATTTCGACGGTATCTTCTGGGTCGCCTGTCCTGCGTGGGGGTGGTGCATCCGGGCACTTGCCCGGCAAAAGAATTGCGGGCCGCGTGGATGTCACGCGGCCCGCCATCGGGTCTGCCCTGTGCGGCGCGTAGCGCCGCGGCGGGGATAATTACGGTGTTTCTGGTTCGGCTTGTTCTTGTCCTGCGTTCTCGATCGCGTCGCCCGCGGCGGCGTTGCCGGCCACGAAAGTGCCGAAGGTCGCAGCCGACGGGTCGGCTTCGAGCAGGCTGGCCTGGATCTCGCCCGAGAGATCCTGGATACCGCCCGACACGACGGACATCACGGCAAGGCC
>JAOARA010000160.1 GCA_025211115.1 Roseicyclus sp.
CAGCGGCCCCATGCGGCATCGACGCGCCCCTCGATCAGGGCGGCGACGGCAAAGGAGAAGGCCATCGAAAGCCCGACGTAGCCGAGGTAGAGGAAGGGCGGATGGAAGGCGAGGCCGGGATCCTGCAGCAGCGGGTTCAGATCCTGCCCATCGAAGGGCGGAAACTCGAGCCGCAGGAACGGGTTCGAGGTGAAGAGGATGAAGGCGAAGAAGGCCACCGCCACCGAGCTTTGCACCGCCAGCACCCGCGCCTTGAGGGTCGGCGGCAGGTTGCCCCCGAACCAGGCCGCGCACGCGCCGAAGAGCGTCAGGATCAACACCCAGAGCAGCAGCGACCCCTCGTGATTCCCCCAGACGCCGGTGATCTTGTAGATCAGCGGCTTGTCGGTATGCGAGTTCGCCACCACCAGGTTCAGCGAGAAATCCGAGGTGACGAAGGCCCATGTCAGGGCGGCGAAACTGAACGCCGTCAACAGGAATTGCGTGGTCGCGGCAGGTTCCGCCACGGCCATCCAGGCGGCGTTGCCGCGGTGCGCGCCGACCAGCGGCACGATCATCTGAAACACCGCCACCATGAAGGCGAGGATCAGGGCGAAATGTCCGAGCTCTGTAATCATGGGGCGGACATTAAGCCGTCGCGCCCGCCGCGCCAATAGGATGCGACACCGCTTCACATCGGATTGACCGTCTCAACCCCTTGCCTGCGTTGCCGAAAGGGCCCGCGCCGTGCCCACGTTGTCGCTGGCCATGGCAAGCGACTTGATGACGGCATGCACCACCTGCCCCTCGGCCAGCCCGAGGGCCGCGACCGAACGTTGCGTGATCCGCGACAGGATCACCGCCTCGCCCGCCTGCAGGCGCACAAGGGCACCGGGGCCGTGGCCGGGGTGGATCGACAGGATGCGCGCCGCGATCAGGTTCAGCGCCGACAGCCCCTCGGGCCGGTCGCGCGAGATCATCACGTCCTGCGCCTCGATCCGCAGGCGCAGCCGCGCGCCCGGTTCCGCCGCGATCCGCGGCAGGTAAAGCGTGCCGCCCGCGGCCGCGACCCGCGTCAACCCGTCGCTCTCCTGCGCCGCGACCACCGCCTCGATCACCGCGCCCGCCGTGCCTGGGTCGAGCGCGGGCACCGCGGCAGGGTCCGACAGGACCGCGCCCGCGGGCCCTTGCGCCACCACCCGGCCCGCGTCGAGGGCCACGACCGTGGTCGCCAGCCGCGCGACCTCCTCCATGGCGTGCGAGACATAGAGGATCGGCAGGCCCGCGTGGTCGCGCAGCCGTTCGAGAAACGGCAGGATCTCGGCCTTGCGCGCCGGGTCGAGGGCGGCGAGCGGCTCATCCAGCAGCAGCATCCGCGGCCCCGACAGAAGCGCCCGGCCGATCGCCACCCGCTGCCGCTCACCGCCCGAGAGCGCGCCGGGGCGGCGTTGCAGCAACCCGCCGATGCCCAGAAGCTCGGTGACGCCGGGCAACTCGCCCTCGGCCTCGGCCAGCCGCGACCGCCGCCGCGCGCCGTAAAGCAGGTTCTGCCGCACCGACAGATGCGGGAACAGCCGCGCCTCCTGGAACACGTAGCCGACCCGCCGCGCTTGCGGCGACAGCCACAGGCCCGCGGCGGTGTCGGCCAGCGTCACATCGCCAAGCGCCACCCGCGCGCGGTCGGGCCGCATCAGCCCGGCCACGACATTGGCCACCGTCGTCTTGCCCGCGCCCGACCGCCCGATCAGGGCGGTCACCCCCTCGGGCGCGTCGAACCCCAGATCAAGGGTCAGCCCCGGAAAGCGATGCGCGATCTCGACCGACAGGCTCATGCGCCCGCCACCCGTCTTGCCGCCCGCGCCGCGATCCATTCCGACACCAGCAGCGCCCCCATCGACAGGACCACGGCAAAGATCACCAGCCGCGCCGCCGCCCCCTCTCCGCCGGGGATCTGCAGGAAGGAGTAGATGGCCAGCGGCAGGGTCCGCGTCTCGCCGGGGATGTTGGAGACGAAGGTGATCGTCGCCCCGAACTCGCCCAAGGCCTTGGCAAAGCCGAGGATCGTGCCCGCGATCACGCCCGGCAGCGCCATGGGCAGCGTCACCGTGACGAAGACCGCCGCGCGGGACGCGCCGAGCGTAGCGGCGGCCTGTTCCAGCTTTGGGTCCACCGCCTCGAGCGACAGGCGCATCGCGCGCACCATCAGGGGCAGCGCCATGACCCCCGCCGCCACCGCCGCCCCGGTCCAGCGGAATGCGATGGGCAGGCCCACGGCCTCCAGCGCGCGGCCAAGCGGGGCTTGCGGGCCGAAGGTGATCAGCAGGATGTAACCGGTGACCACGGGGGGCAGGACGAGCGGCAGGTGAACGATGCCGTTGACCAGCGCCTTGCCCGGAAAATTCCAGCGCGCCAGCGCGTAGGCCGCGAAGAGTGCCACGGGCAGCGTCAGCGCCACCGCCAGCAGCCCGCCGCGCAGCGAGAGGGTCAGAACCTCCCATTCCGCGGCGCTGAGGGGGGCCCACATCGCCTCAGTCATCTCCTGCTAGGCCGAAGCCGTGGCGAAGGAAGACCGCGGCGGCGGCCTCGCCCTGCATCAGCGCCAGCAAGGCCGCGGCCCCTTCGGCGTCGCCCTGCGACAGCGCGGCGGCGGGGTAGCGGATGGGGTCATGCGACCCCGCGGGCAGATGGGCCAGGACCGCGACGCGCGGCTCGGCGATGGCGTCGGTCGCGTAGACGATCCCGAGGGGGGCCGCCCCGCTTGCCACCAGCGCAAGCGCGGCGCGGACGTTGTCGGCCTCCACCACCCGCGGGGCGACGGCCTCCCACAGGCCGAGAGCGGTCAGCGCCTGCCGCGCGTAGATGCCCGCGGGCACGGCCTCGGTCAGGGCGAGCGCGAGGCGGCCCGAGCCGAGGCGGTCCGGCAAGGCGGCGAGGTCGAGGGGCGCGTCCCCGCCCGCGGGGGCGATCACGACGAGGCGGTTGGTCAACAGCTCCACCCGGCTGCCCGCGCGCAGGTGGCCGCCCTCCTCCAGCACGTCCATCCATGCGGTGTTGGCCGAGACGAAGACGTCCCCCGGCGCGCCTGCCGCGATCTGGCGCGCAAGGGCGGAACTGCCTGCGGAGACCAGCGTCAGGGTGTCGCCGGGCTGGTCCTCCCACAGCGTCGCCACCTCGTCGAGCGCCCCGCGGAGCGAGGCCGCGGCATGGACCGTCATGTCC
>JAOARA010000161.1 GCA_025211115.1 Roseicyclus sp.
AGGTGAACTGCGACACTTCCATGCCGTCGCACCAGACCTCCCAGCCGAGGCCCCAGGCGCCCAGCGTCGGGCTTTCCCAATCGTCCTCGACGAAGCGGATGTCGTGCAGGCCCATGTCGATGCCGATGGCCTCGAGGCTGCCGAGGTAGAGCGCCTGAAGGTCGGGCGGCGAAGGTTTGATGAGAACCTGGTACTGGTAATAATGCTGCAGGCGGTTCGGGTTCTCGCCGTAGCGCCCGTCGGTCGGGCGGCGCGAGGGCTGCACATAGGCGGCGGCCCAGGACCGCGACCCCAGCGAGCGCAGCGTCGTGGCCGGGTGGAAGGTGCCCGCGCCGACCTCCATGTCGTAGGGCTGCATGATGGCGCAGCCTTTGGAGGCCCAGTAGGACTGAAGGCGCAGGATGATCTCCTGGAAACTCTTGGGCGTGTCGGGCATGGCGTCACTTCGGCGTTTGGATCGGCCCGGCTTCTCTAGTGTCACAGTTTGGTGCGGTCAACGCGGCGGCGGGGCCTGTGGCTTGCGTTCACGCAGTTTTCTGGTGCATTTCAACAGAGTTTGGATAGCGTTGCCCCCCGGCGGGGCGCGCGCGCCCTCCGCGGCATGCCGCGCCACAGGATGACTGAGGAATTTGAGACAGATGCCACTTCACGGACTTCGCGGATTGCCGGGCCTTGCGCTCATCATCGTCATGGCGCTTGCCCTGATCCTTCCGGGACCGCTGCGCGCGCAGGAGAGCGTGTTCATCCAGGTCGAAAGCCACGCCACGCTGGGCGAGACCGAGCGCCGCGCGCGGGCCTATGCGCAGATCGTGGAGAACGTGAACGGGTTCCGCGCCCAGACCGGGCTTTATGCCATCGCGCTCGGCCCCTATGCGCCCGAGGACGCGCAGGCCCTGCTGCGCGAGCTTCTGTCGCGGGGGCTGGTGCCGCGCGACAGTTTCGTGGTGAGCGGCGTTCCCTATGTCTCGCAGGTCTTCCCGGTCGGGGCGGATGCCCTCGCGCAAAGCGCGCAGCCGCTGGCCGAGGAAAGCGCCGAGGCGGTCGTCGAAGAGGTCGTCGCCGTGATCGAGGCCGAGGAGACGGCCGAGCCGGTCGTCCCCGAGGAAACGCTGCAGCAGGCCCGCCAGAGCGAGGCGCAGCTCGACCGCGCGGGCCGCGACGCGCTGCAGATCGCGCTGCAGTGGTTCGGCTTCTACAATGCGGGGATCGACGGTGCCTTCGGCCCCGGCACCCGCGCGGGGATGCGCGCCTGGCAAGACGCGCGCGGCTTCGAGGCGACGGGGGTTCTGACCTCGCGCCAGCGAGCGCAGCTGCTGGGCGAATACCGGACCGAACTGGCCGCGCTCGGCATGGAGACGGTGCGCGACGAGCGCGCGGGCATCCAGATCGACCTGCCGCTCGCCATGGTCGGCTTCACCGATTACAACTTTCCCTTCGCGCAATTCGACGCGGTGAACGACAGCGGCGTGCAGGTCCTGCTGATCAGCCAGCCGGGCGACCGCAACACGCTGTTCGGGCTCTACGAGATCATGCAGACGCTCGAGATCGTGCCGCTGGACGGCGAGCGCGAGCGGCGCGGCGACCGTTTCCTTCTGACCGGGCAGTCCGAGACGCTGCGCAGCCACACCGAGGCGCGGCTGACGGGCGGCGCGGTCAAGGGCTTCACGCTGGTCTGGCCGCCCGAGCGCGACGCGCAGATCGCCCGCGTTCTGCCGATGATGCAGCAAAGCTTCGCCGCGTTGCCCGGTGCGCTCGACCCCGCCGCCGTGCCCGAGGGACTGGGCGAGGATGTCGACCTTGTCTCGGGCCTCGAGGTGCGGCAGCCCGAGCGGGTGCGGTCGGGCTTTTTCGTCGATGCGGGTGGCAGCGTCCTGACCACGACCGAGGCGGTCGCGGGGCAATGCGCGCGCATCCTGATCAACACCGCCTACCCCGCCACGGTCGCCTACCGGGACGAGGCGCTCGGCCTTGCCGTGCTGCGCCCCGAGCAGCGGCTGGCGCCGCTGGCCTTCGCCGAGATCGCGCGCGAGCCGGGGCGGCTTCGGTCCGGGATCGCGGTGTCGGGCTTCCCCTTCGACGGGGCGCTCAGCTCGGCCTCGATGGCCTTCGGCACGCTTGCCGACCTGCAGGGCATCAACGGCGAGGCGAGCATGCAGCGCCTCGACGTGGGCACCCAGCCGAGCGAGGCGGGCGGGCCTGTCTTCGACGAGACGGGCACGGTTCTGGGCATGGTGCTTCCGGGCATCATCGCCAACCGCGCGCTGCCCGATGGCGTGACCATGGCGCTGCGTGCCGACCAGATCGGGCAGGCGCTGGCCGCGGCGGGCGTGCGCCCGGCGCTGTCGAGCCGGACCGCAACGATGAACCGCGAGCGGCTGGCGCGGCTGGGCGCGGACATGACCGTGACGGTCAGCTGCTGGAACTGAGCCCCGCGCCGCTCAGGCCGCCGGGCGGAAGACCAGCGACACGCCGTTGAGGCAATGCCTGAGCCCGGTGGGCTCGGGCCCGTCATCGAAGATATGGCCGAGGTGGCTGCCGCAACGGCGGCAGTGGCATTCGGTGCGGAGGATGAAGATCAGGTGCCGGTCCTCCATCGTGCCGATGGCATCGGGCAGCACGTCCCGGAAGCTGGGCCAGCCCGTGCCGCTGTCGTATTTCGCGGCGGCGTCATAGAGCGGCAGGTCACAGCCGCGGCAGTGGTAGAGGCCGGGGCGCTCTTCCCCCAGCAGGGCGCTGGTATAGGCGCGCTCGGTCGCGCCTTCGCGCATCACGGCGAACTGGGTGTCAGTCAGCATGGCGCGCCATTCGGCCTCGGTCCGGGTGATCTCGAAGGGGCCGGGGGCGATGGCGGCCTGCGCAGGGCCGGGCCGCAGGACGGCGGCGGCCAGCGCGGTGATCAGGAGGTGGCGGCGGCTGGGCATGGGAGGCTCCGGGTCTCGGGAAAAGGGGCCGGGCAAGCCACCGGCGGTCTGGGGACAGGGGCAACCCGTGCAGTGAGGGCCACCTGCCGATGCCTCGCCCGGCGGGGTGGACCGGCCCGCCTCGTTTGGCGCATGGCGGGCCGGCCCGGTCACGGCGGCGAGGGATCTGCACCCCGCCGCCGATGCGGCGATCAATCGGCGTCGGGCAGAAGCACCGTGTCGATCACGTGGATCACGCCGTTCGACTGGTCGACATCGGCCTGGGTGACGGTCGCCATGCGGCCCTGTTCGTCCTCGATCATGACCATCCCGCCCGACATGCGCGCGGTGAAGGTGCAACCGCCCACCGTCTCGATCGGATGGGCACCGCCCGAGGCGTTGATCATGCCGACGATATCGCCCGAGAAGGCCTCGGCCGCGACGACGTGGCAGGTCAGGATCTCGACCAGCCGGTCGCGGTTGCGCCGCTCGAGCAGGGCCGCGACGGACCCTTCGGGCAGGGCGGCGAAGGCGTCATCGGTGGGGGCGAAGACGGTGAACGGGCCTGCGCTGGCCAGAGTATCGACAAGGCCCGCCTCGGTCACGGCGGCGACAAGCGTGGTGTGGATGGGCGAGTTCACCGCGTTCTCGACGATGTTGCGCTCGGGGAACATCGGCGCGCCGCCCACGGTGGGCACGCCCTGGGCAAGGGCGGTGCCCGCGATCAGCGAGGCGGCAAGGGTGGCGGTCAGTGTGATGCGGGACATGGGTGTCCTCCGTCTGTCGGTTTCGATTGCGCCTCACCCCTCGCTCGGGGCGGCGATGTCGAGAACCACGAAGGCCGGGACAGCCCGGTTTCAGCTCGCTGCGATTTTTCGGATCACGGCTGCGTGAGCGTCGGTCAGAGCGCCGCGAGCGGCCCGAGCGCCAGCACGTCGCCGGTGGGCGCGCCGGTGGGCGAACCGCCGGGCGGCTCGTCGGACACGGCAAGGATGCCGCCCGGCAGCGCATCGCGCAGCGTGGCGGGCACGGCGATGGCCGCGCGGCCCTCGGCGTCCAGCAGGCCGAGCGACACCGGCGCAGCCTCGCCCGCGATGAGCCACAGCTCGGTCGCGCGGCCCGGTCGCGCCTCGCCCGCGGCGCGGCGGATGCTGAGGGTGGCGCTGGCCGGGTCGTAGACGGCAAGGAAGCTGTCCGCGCCCTCGGTCGGGGCAAGCTGCGCCGCGAAAGGCGCGGGCGGCACGGGTTGCGGCTGGGTGAAGAGCATCACCGCCAGCGCGAGAGAGGTCGCGGCCCCCAACGCCGTCAGCCCCTGCCAGAGGCCCAGGCGCCGCCACAGCGGCACCGCGCCCGCCCGCGGCTGATCGAACAGCGCCCGCTGCAACGCGGTCTCGACCCGGCGCGGCGGGGCCACCGGGGCGACCTCTTCCTCGGCGATGGCGGCGAAGCGGGCTTCCCAGTCGCGCACGGCCTCGACCAGCGCAGGCTCCGTGCGCAGCCGGTCCTCGAAGGCCGCGCGTTCGGCCGCGTCCATGAGGCCCAGCACGTATTCGGCGGCCAATGCCTCGGGTGCCTCGGGGGGCATGTCGTCGGTCGGATCGGTCATCTCGACAGGCACTCCCTCAGGCTGATGAGGCTGCGGCGCAGCCAGGTCTTCATGGTGTTGAGCGGCACCGCGTGGCGGTCCGCAAGCTCCTGGTAGGCGAGCCCGTCGAGATAGGCCCCGCGCACGGCCGCGGCCCGATCCTCGGGCAATTCGCCGAGGCAGTCCATGATCCGCCGCGCCTCTCCCGCGGCGATGGCACTGGCCTCGGGCGTCGGGCCGGGGGCTGCGACGGGCGCCACCGCGTCGAGATCGGCGGTGGGCGCGGGGGCCGCGCGCAGGCGGTCGATGGCATGGTTGCGCGTGACCGTGATCAGCCAGGTCATCGGGCTGTGACCCGTGACGCGGTAGCGGTCGGCGCGGTGCCAGAGTTTCACGTAGACCTCCTGAAGCGCCTCTTCCGCGAGGCTGCGATCCTTCAAGATACGCAGGCAGATGCCGAAGAGTTTCGCCGAGGTCGCCGCATACAGCGCCGAAAACGCCGCGCGGTCGCCCAAGGCGACGCGGGCGATCAACCCCTCGAGATGCTCCTGGTCGGTCATGCGGTCGCTGTCTCCTGCGCCGAGATATGCATCTCGGGCCGGGCTTGGCCAGCCCCCCGTTTTTCGCCCTTCCCCTTGCAGCCCCCCGCGATATGTTGCATCCCCGCGACATTGGCGCGGACCACCCCCGGACACGATCGAGGACCTCATGGCAGACGGCAGCTTGAACATGGACGCGAAACCGACCGAAGACATCTCGGTCCGCGAGGTGTTCGGCATCGACACCGACATGACGGTGAAGGGGTTTGCCGACCGCACCGACCGGGTGCCGGAGCTGGACAGCACCTACAAGTTCGACCCCGACACGACGATGGCGATCCTCGCGGGCTTCGGTTACAACCGTCGCGTGATGATCCAGGGCTATCACGGCACCGGCAAGTCGACCCATATCGAACAGGTCGCCGCCCGCCTGAACTGGCCCGCCGTGCGCGTGAACCTCGACAGCCACATCAGCCGGATCGACCTGATCGGCAAGGATGCGATCAAGCTGCGCGACGGCAAGCAGGTGACCGAGTTCCACGAGGGCATCCTGCCCTGGGCGCTGCGCAATCCCGTGGCCATCGTCTTCGACGAATATGACGCGGGCCGCGCGGACGTGATGTTCGTGATCCAGCGCGTGCTGGAGCATGACGGCAAGCTGACGCTTCTCGACCAGAACGAGATCATCACGCCGCACAAGTATTTCCGCCTGTTCGCCACCGCGAACACCGTGGGCCTGGGCGACACGACCGGCCTTTATCACGGCGTGCAGCAGATCAACCAGGCGCAGATGGACCGCTGGTCGCTGGTCGCCACGCTGAACTACCTGCGCCATGACGCGGAGGCGGCGATCGTGCTGGCCAAGAACCCGCATTACAACACCGAGAAGGGCCGCAAGACCGTGAACCAGATGGTCACCGTCGCCGACCTGACGCGGACCGCCTTCATGAACGGTGAGCTGTCGACGGTGATGTCGCCGCGCACGGTCATCACCTGGGCGCAGAACGCCGAGATCTTCCGCGACGTCGGCTATGCCTTCCGGCTGTCCTTCCTCAACAAGTGCGACGAGCTGGAGCGGCAGACGGTCGCCGAGTTCTACCAGCGCTGCTTCGACGAGGAACTGCCGGAGAGTGCTGCGAGCATGTCGCTGGGCTGAAGCAGGGCGTTGTCCGGGGGCCCTGCCCTTCGGTCACCCCTACACAAACCGTGAACAAATGGTTAACAGGCGGCCATGCGCCGCCTGCCCCTCCCCTCTCTCCTGACGCTGGTCGCCCTCGGCGGGTTTGTCGCCGTGGCCTGCGTGCCCTCTCCCGACCCTGTGCAGAAAGGCTTCGGCCCGCCGGCCTGCAGCGTGGCCCGCGTCGTAGACGGCGACACGGTCGACATGACCTGCCCCGGCGAAGGCCGATTCCGCGCCCGGCTGACCGGCTTCGACACGCCCGAAAGCCATGAGCCGCGCTGCGCCGCCGAGGCGCAGGTCGCCCGTGCGGCGACAGTCCGGTTGCGGGCGCTGGTGCGCGCTGCAGGCAGCGTCGAGGCACAGCTCGGCGGCCGGGACCGCTACGACCGCAGGCTGGTCCGCCTCTCCCTCGACGGGCGCGACGTGGGCGCGACGCTGATCACCGAGGGGCTGGCCCTGCCCTATTCGGGCGGGCGCAGGCCCGACTGGTGCGCGCGGCTGGGGTGACCCGGCCACAGGGCGGCACCGTGTCTCATCTTTTCATACTGCACAATTGACAGGCATTATTTTTGCCTGTTCGCTTTATTCATGGGCGGCTTGAAAACAGGCACGGTGGCCCTTCTGGGCTTTTTCCTTGTCCTCCCGGCTGCGGCGCGGGCAGATCCGGGCGCGCCGACCCTGCCCCGTTTCGCGGAATGCGCCGGGCGGCTTGTCGCGCAGATGGAACATGAATGGCTGCTCGCCGATCCGACCTCGGCCGAGACCGAGGCGACGCTCGACGCCGTGGTCGCGGTGCTGGAGTTGATGGCGCCCGGCGGCACGGTCGAAACGCGGGCCATGCGCGCCTCGGCGCGGGCGGCGCATCGGCGGCTGCTGTCCTCGGCCAGTTTCGGCGGGGCGGAGTGGGCCGGGGATGCGGCGCGGCGCTACATCCTCGGCTGCGCGGCGCTCGTCGTCCTGCCCGAGCGCGAGGCGGTCGCGGGGCGGAGCTGACCGCCGATTGACCCCGCCCCGCGCCCGGTCCATCGTAGGGCTACCATGACATACCCCACACCCGACGACATCGACGCCGCCGCCGCCCGCATCGCGGGCCGCGTGCGGCAGACCCCCATCCTGGCTGTGGAGGGCGCGGCGCTTGGCCTGCCCCACCCCGTCACGCTGAAGCTGGAACACACCCAGGTGACCGGCAGCTTCAAGGTGCGCGGCGCCTTCAACACCATGCTCTCGGCCGAGGTGCCCGCGGCGGGTGTCGTCGCGGCCTCGGGCGGCAATCACGGCGCGGCGGTCGCCCATGCGGCCAGCACGCTGGGGCACCGCGCGAAGATCTTCGTGCCGAAGCTGATCGCCAAGGAAGAAAAGCTCGCCCGGATGCGCGATTTCGGCGGCGAGGTGATCCTGACCGAAGGGTCGGTCGCAGATTGCATGGCCGAATATGCCGCCCATGCCGAGGAGACCGGCGCGCTCTCGGTGCATCCCTACGACACCTTTCCGACGCTGGCGGGGCAAGGGACCGTGGCGCGCGAGATCGAGGCGCAGATGACCCGAACCGACCTGAACGGTATCGACACGATCCTCGTCTCCACCGGCGGCGGCGGGCTGATCGGGGGCGTGGCCGCGTGGTTCCGCGACAGGGTCCGCGTCGTCTCGGTCGAGACGCAGGACACCAACACGCTCGAGCGCTCCTTCCGCGAGGGGCCGGAGTTCAGCGCGAGCCCCTCGGGCGTAGCGGCCTCCTCGCTCGGCGGGCCGCGGCTGGGAGCGATGTCATGGCAAGTGATCCGCGACCATGTCGCCCAGGCGGTTCTTGTCGATGACGCCGCCGTCTTCGACGCCGCGCGCAGGCTGTGGGAGGGCACCCGCCTGATCGGTGAGCCGGGGGCGGCGGTGGCGCTGGCGGCGCTGACCTCGGGGGCTTACGTGCCCGAACCGGGCGAGCGGGTCTGCGTGCTCTTGTGCGGCGGCAATGCCGCGCCGGACTGGTTCCTCGCGTGACGCGGGCCGCAGCGCTGCTGGTGGCGGCGCTGGCCGCCTCCGTTTCAGCCTCCGTTTCAGCCCCCGTGGCCGCGCAGCTCGCAGGGGGCGCCGAGGCGATGGACGAGGTGCTGGCCCCGACCGGCGCGGCCGCGCCGCTGCTGCGCTGCGCGGGGCTTTACCGGGCGTTTCGCCTGCTGGCGGGCGAGGCGACCGAGGTCGGCGCGGAGGCGCTGGAGGGCGAGGTCGCGCTGGCCTTTGCCGCCGCCGCCCGGCGCGAGAGCGACACCGGTGCATCCCCCGCCGCGGCGATGGACCAGATCGCCCCGGTGATCGCGGCGGTGGGCCAGCTCTACCTCGACCGGATGGGCGCGGCCCGCGCGGCGACCGGCAGCGTGATGGACGACGGCCTGGAGGCGACGCTCTTTGCCTGCGCCGAGCTGCGTGCGGTGCTGGCGGGGGCCAAGGGCGGCTGACGCCGCGACGGCAACACTGTGTTTCAAGGGGTATGCCGCCCCGGCGGCTAGGCGCAGCCGCGCCGGTTTGCTAGGATCGCGGCCGATGATCCGACCGCAACGGGGTCCGCGATGCGGCTTGCGCCGATCTCAGCCGTGCTGATCTGGGCCATGGCCCAGCCCGCCGCCGCGGCGGTCTCGCCGCTCGACGGGCCGGAGGAGGCCGCGGGCCGCGATGCCGCGGCGCTGCATTGCGCCGCGGTGATGACGGCCTTCGGCCTTGCCCATGTCAGGGCGACCGAGATGATCGGCGCGCCCGAGGGGTTTCCGGTAGGCACCCTGCCCGGCGCGCTGGTCGCGCAGGCGGGGGGCTCCGCGCGGCTGGGCGAGATCCGGGCACAGGCCGAGGCCTGGACCCGCCATTCCGAGAGCATGGCCGCGACGCATTTCTTCCCCCGCCTCGCGGGCGAAGGCACGCCCTACCTGGCCGACGAGGGGCGCGAGCTGATGCTGGCCGTGCGGAACTGCGTCGCGCGGTTCGGGCTTTAGGAGCGCCGTCTTTTGCAAAAGACGGGCCAGAGCCTTGCAAGGCTCTGGGGCACGGCCTTGCAAGGCCGTGCCGGGGCGCGTTGCGCCCCCTTGCCCTCCCCCCGGGTTCGGGCCACAGTCCGCCCCATGGCGAAGCACCCCACCGACAACCCGGCCGATCCCTTCAAGAAGGCGCTGGCCGAGGCGACCCGCGTTCTGGCCGACGACCCCGAGTTGGGCGTCACCTATTCCGTAGACCCGCCGGGCCTGGCGGGCGACAACCTGCGCCTGCCGCAGGTCAGCCGCCGGATGACCCGCGAGGAGGTGCTGCTGGCCCGCGGCACGGCCGACGCGCTGGCACTGCGCCACCGGTATCACGACCTCGGCACCGCCGCGCGTTACGCGCCGCCCGGCGCCATGGCGCGCGACCTGATGGAGGCGATGGAAACCGCCCGCTGCGAGGCGATCGGCGCGCGCGACATGCCGGGCACCGCCGGCAACATCGACGCCAAGATCGGCCACGAGGCGCGGCGCAAGGGCTATGGCGAGGTGCGGCAGGCCTCGGACGCGCCGCTTGCGGTGGCGGCGGGCTACCTGATCCGGCACCTGGCCACGGGCCGCGACCTGCCGCCCGAGGCGGCCAACGTGATGGAATTGTGGCGCGGCTTCATCGAGGATCGCTGCGGCGAACGGCTCGACGACCTGGGCGAGGTGCTGCGCGACCAGCAGGCCTTCGCGCGCTTCGCGCGGCAGATGATCGACGACCTCGGTTACGGCGACCAGCTGGGCGAAGACCCCGACCAGATGGACGACGAGGGCGAGGACGAGGCGAGCGAGGAGCAGGAAGAGCAGCCCGACTCGACCGGCGAGGACGACAGCCAGGAGGAGGAGGCCGAGGCCAACCCCGAGCGCAGCCAGGAGGAACAGCAGGACCAGTCCCAGGCCCAGGTCCAGATGGACGACCAGGGCGAGATGGAAGAGGCCGAGGAGCAGGAGATGCCCGAGGGCGAGGCCCCGCTGGAGCCGCCGCCACCCGCGCCCCATTCCGACGCCGATCCGGGTTACGCGGTCTTCACCACCGAGCATGACGAGGAGATCCCGGCCGAGGAGCTGGCCGAGGCGCAGGAGTTGGAGCGGCTGCGCGCCTATCTCGACCAGCAGCTCGAGCCGCTGAAGGGCGCGGTGTCGCGGCTGGCCAACAAGCTGCAGCGCCGCCTGCAGGCGCAGCAGAACCGCAGCTGGGAGTTCGACCGCGAGGAAGGCATCCTCGACGCGGGCCGCCTGGCGCGGGTGGTGGCGAACCCGACGACGCCCCTGTCCTTCAAGGTCGAGAAGGACATGGAGTTCCGCGACACGGTGGTGACGCTTCTGCTGGACAATTCCGGCTCGATGCGCGGGCGGCCGATTTCCATCGCGGCGATCTGCGCCGACGTGTTGGCGCGCACGCTGGAGCGCTGCGGGGTGAAGGTGGAGATCCTCGGCTTCACGACGCGGGCCTGGAAGGGCGGAAAGGCGCGCGAGGAATGGCTGGCGCAAGGCCGACCCTCCGGTCCGGGGCGGCTGAACGATCTGCGTCACATCATCTACAAGAGCGCGGATGCGCCCTGGCGGCGGGTGCGCGACAATCTCGGGCTGATGATGAAAGAGGGTCTCCTGAAGGAGAACATCGACGGCGAGGCGCTGGAATGGGCGCATCGGCGGATGGCGGGGCGGCCCGAGGCGCGCAAGATCCTGATGGTGATCTCGGACGGCGCGCCGGTGGATGACAGCACGCTGAGCGTGAACCCGGCGAATTACCTGGAGAAACACCTGCGCGACGTGATCGCCATGGTCGAGCGGCGGCGCGCGGTGGAGCTCTTGGCGATCGGGATCGGCCATGACGTGACGCGCTACTACCAGCGCGCGGTGACGATCACGGATGCCGAGCAGCTGGCCGGTGCGATCACCGAGCAGCTGGCGAGCCTGTTCGACAGCGACCCGCGGGCGCGGGCGCGCGTGATGGGGATGAAGCGCGCGAGCTGAGGCGGGTTTCGCCGCTGGCGCGGCGACCCGGCGGAAAACGCGCGTTTTCCGGGGGCGCGCGGGGCGGGCCGTGGCGCGGTCCCGAAGGGCCGGGAGTCGTGGCAGGTGGTGGGAAGCCGTATTTTCGGGAAGATGAAGGAGGGGCCGGTGTTCCAGGACTTCGAGGTGAAGACGCGGCCCCAGGACGGGCCCCCGCGGCTGGCGGCGCTGCGGGCCGAGATGGCGAAATCGGGTCTCGACGGGTTTCTCGTGCCGCGGGCGGACCGGTTCCAGGGGGAATATGTCGCGCCCTGTGACGAGCGGTTGGCGTGGTTGACGGGCTTCACCGGATCGGCGGGCTTCGCGGCCGTGCTGTCGGAGGTGGCGGGTGTCTTTGTCGACGGGCGCTACCGGGTGCAGGTGAAGGCGCAGACCGACCCGTCGGTCTTCACGCCCGTGCCCTGGCCCGAGACGGCGCTGGAGGAGTGGTTGATCCGTGAGCTGCCGCAGGGCGGCGTGGTGGGCTTTGACCCGTGGCTGCACACCGCCGCCGAGGTGGCCCGGCTGGAGGCGGCGCTTGCCGGGCGGCAGATTTCGCTCAGGCCCGTGGGCAATCTTGTGGATGCGATCTGGGCCGACCGGCCCGCGGCGCCGGTGGCCCCGGCCGTGGCCTGGCCCGAGGCGCTGGCCGGGCGGAGCGCGGGCGAGAAGCTGGCGCTTGTCGCTGAGGATCTTGCCGCGCGTGGCGAGGATGCGGCGCTGATCACGCAGCCCGACAGCCTGTGCTGGCTGTTGAACCTGCGCGGCGGCGACGTGGCGCATACGCCCTTGATGCAGGCGATGGGGCTGTTGCGCCGGGACGGGGGGCTGGAGCTGTTCGTGGAGGCGGCGAAGCTGGCGGGCGTGGTGCTGCCTGCGTCGGTGCAGGTGCAGCCGCCCGAGGCGCTGGCCACGGTGCTGGCGGGCGCGCAGGGCCGGGTGCGGGTCGATGAGGCCACCGCTCCCGCGGCGGCCACGGCGCTGCTGCGGGAGGCCGGGGCCGAGGTGGTCGCGGGGCGCGACCCCTGCCTGATGCCGAAGGCGAGGAAGCACCCCGCCGAGCTGGCCGCGACGCGCGCGGCGCATCTGCGCGACGGGGCGGCGGTGGCGCGCTTCCTGCACTGGTTCGACCTGGAGGCCCCCAAGGGCGGGCTGACCGAGATCGACGCCGCCCGCGCGTTGGAGGGGTTCCGCGCGGAGACGGGGGCGCTGCGGGAGATCAGCTTCGACACGATCTCGGCGGCGGGGGCCCATGCCGCCCTGCCCCATTACCGGGTGAGCGAGGAGAGCAACGCCCCGATCCGGCCCGGCGAGGTCTTCCTGATCGACTCGGGCGGGCAATACGAGGACGGGACGACCGACATCACACGGACCCTCGCGGTGGGCGAGGTCGATGCGGAGGTGAAGGGCGCCTTCACGCAGGTGTTGCAGGGGATGATCGCCGTTCACCGCGCGCGCTTTCCGAGGGGCGTGGCGGGCGCGCATCTCGACGCGCTGGCGCGTGCGCCCCTTTGGGCGGCCGGTCGGGATTTCGACCATGGCACGGGGCATGGCGTGGGCGTCTACCTGTCGGTTCACGAGGGTCCGCAGCGCATCAGCCGGGCCTCGACCCTGCCGCTGGAGGCGGGGATGATCCTGTCGAACGAGCCGGGCTATTACCGCGAGGGGGCCTTCGGCATCCGCATCGAGAACCTTGTCGTGGTGGCCGAGGCCCCTGCCCTGCCCGGCGGCGACGACCGCGCGATGCTGCAGTTCGACAACTTGACCTGGGCCCCGATCGACCGGCGCATGATCCTCACCGCGATGCTCGCCCCGTGGGAGCGCGACTGGCTGAACGCCTATCACGCCGAGGTGCTGGCGCGGATCGGGCCGCTGGTGCCCGAGGACACGCTGGGGTGGCTGACGGCCGCTTGCGCGCCGATCTGACACCGAACCGTCACATCCCCTTGGCATTCGGGGGGCGCGCCCCCTAAGAAGGGGCTGGTCTTGAAGGAGGAACAATCCATGGCTGACCACATCAGGATCCGGAAGGCTCCGGGCAAATGGGTGGTGCGCGCCGGCGGCGCCGTGCTGGGAGAAAGCGACCGGGCCCTGGAGCTGACCGAGGGCGACTATCCCGCGGCGATCTATTTCCCGCGCGAGGATATCGGCATGGCCTTCCTCGAGAAGACCGACAGTTCCACCACCTGCCCCTGGAAGGGGCAAGCGACCTATTTCACGGTCTCGAGCGCCGCGGGCGACATCCCCGATGCGGCGTGGTCCTACGAGTCCCCGACCGAGGGCGTGGCCGAGATCCGGGGGCATATCGCCTTCTACACCGACCGGGTGACGGTCGAGCAGCTCTGAGCCAGCGGCCGCGCAGGGTCAGCGCCGCGCGGCTGCGCCGGGGGCTGGTCGCTTGGCGGGGGTGCGGGGGCCTTGCGGGTGACAGGGGGCGGATCGGTCCGTCGCATCCCGGACGGGTTCGATCACTGCGGCTTTGCCGGGTGCGAGGCGCGGCCTCGGCCCGACCTCCGGCCAGCGTGTGCGCGCTTGTGCTGGTCAGGTTTTGCCCGGCCCGGACTGACATGTGGAACGGCATCGCCCGGCCATCTCGCACCGCAGCCTCCTCGATCACCGGGGCGCGGTCGGGGGACGCAGGCGGGAGGCCGGTAGCCTTGCCACGCCCCCATGACCATATGGCCCCGATCAGCACGACGACACCTGCACCGCCAGTCGCTGCACCCGCGTGAGACGGGCGGCGGATCGCATCCTTGGGCGCTCTCGTGACGGATCGGGGAGGCGAGAGCGACACCATGATCAAAGCGCATGGCATGACGGTGACCATCCCGCCCTCGTGCCCCATCGGCGACCGATGCACGCCCCTGTAGCGGGATAGGGCCCAGGTCCGGGCCCCACGCGCGAAGGGTCGAAAGCCCTTCCAAGCCCCCCGAACAACGGCGCGGCAGGATCGGGGACGCCCAAGGACGATCCGACGGACCCGACGGGGCCGGTGCGGCGCGCGCTGCAGGCCGCAACCGCGCCGGGCCGCCTAACCGGGTGACCAGATCATGCCGGTTCCTGCGCGATCCCCTGCCCTATGCCGTGCGCGAGACCGGCCGCGCTGGTCACTCCGCGGGGGCGCCGACAGGGCGGGCATCACGCGGGATGGCGGCTTGGCGGCACGGGTCCTCAGCTGTGTTCCTCGGCCGCGGTCGCGGCGAGCGCGCGGTTGTAGGCCTTGAGCGCGTCGACATGGAACAGCGCCCCCTCGAGCGCCGGGGGGCCGTCGCCGGGGGCGAGCTGCACGACGGGGACGTAATCGAGGCCCGTCCGCTCGAAGATCGGCAGGGCGCGTTCCAGCGTGGCGTTGGTGTCGGTGTAGATGCCCTGCTCGACAAGCGTCAGCAGGCGATCCTCGGGGGCGGCGTTCTCGTGGTCCATCGGGCGCATGACCTTGCCGACGCGGAACATCGACAGCAGGTAGGCCTGCGGCCCGGCGGCCAGGTGGATGTTGCGCCGTTCGAGCTGGGTCAGGAAGAAGGAATGATCGACCAGCCGCGACGACAGCGCGGTGGACATCGACACCGCCACCATGACGGCCAGCCCGGTCTGCCAGTCGCCGGTCAGCTCGAACACGATCAGCGTGGTCGAGATCGGCGCGCCCAGCACCGCGGCGGCGACCGCCCCCATGCCCGCCAGCGCGTAAAGCGTGCCCTCGCCCGACTGGTCTGGGAAGATCGCGGTGGCGACGATGCCGAAGGCGAGCCCCGTCATCGCCCCGATCATCAGCGAGGGCGAGAAGACGCCGCCGCCCATCCGCCCGCCGATGGTGATGGCGGCCGCCGCGGCCTTGAGCAGGGTGAAGACGACGGCCTCCCACAGCAGCAGCTCGCCGGTGAGCGCGGCCGAGGTCGTCTCGTAGCCCACCCCGATGATATGCGGGAACCAGATCGCCAGCGTGCCCAGCATCAGGCCCGCCACCGCGGGACGCAGCCAGCGCGGCAGGCCGGTGGCGCGCTGCGCGGCCGTGCCGAGATCCTCGGCCCAGAAGGTCGCGCGCATGAAGATCACGGCGACAAGGCCGCACAGAAGCCCCAGAAGAAGGAAGGCAGGGAGTTCCACGTAGAACTGCAGCCCCTCGTCGCCGGGCAGGCTGAACTCGGTCACGCCGCCGAATTCCAGCCGGTTGATCACCGTCCCCGCCACCGAGGCGATCACGATGGGGGCGAAGGCATGAACGGCGAAATGGCGCAGCACCACCTCGAGCGCGAACAGCGCCCCCGCGATCGGAGCGTTGAAACTCGCCGAGACGGCGGCCGCCACGGCACAGCCCAACAGGTCGCGCCCGGTGACGCCATCCGCCTTGATCCGATCGCTGACCCAGCTGGAGATCACGGCCGCGAGATGGACCACGGGGCCCTCCCGGCCCGAGGACCCACCCGATCCCAGCGTGATCATCGAGGCCAAGGCCGAGGCAAGCCCGGCCCGCCCCTCGACCCGGCCATCGGCAAGCGCCGCGCCCTCGATCACGTCGGCGACCGAGCGGACACGGCCATCGGGCGTGAACCAGTGCAGGATCAGGCCCACGACAAGGCCGCCCGCAACCGGGATCAGCAGGATGAGATACCACGGCAGGCTTTCCGCGAAACTGTGCATGAGGCGCACGTCATCGACACCGTAAAGCGCCTCCTGCAGCCAGCTGATGCCCTTGCGGAAGAACAGCGCGGCGAAGCCCGCGGCGATCCCGATCAACAGCGCGATGAGCCAGAACTGGACCTGGGTGGGGCCCTTGCGGCGCAGAACCTCCCAGCCGCCGCGGCATGCGGCGACGGCCTTCGCCGCCTGGTCCCGAATGATCGCGCGCCCGGTTCCGGCCACGTCTCTTCCTCCCGCCTCCCGGTGCGACGCGCCGTGACCGGCCGCCCCCGTCCTGCTGCACCCGTGTAGGACAGGGGCGTCGCCGAGAAAAGGCGGAAGACCCGGCGCCGGTTCCGAAATCGCCACCGGTCCGTTCATGCATGGGGCTTCGGGGCCTTCGGCCCCGACCCGGCGGCGCGCCGCGTCGGGCCCCTGCGGGGCCACTCCTTGGCGCGCTGGGCGCGGGTGACAACGGGGGCTTTGCATGTCCCGTCCGTGCAGCCGATGGCAGGCGGCAGGAGCCTCCGGCGGGAGTTGTAATTGCCAAGATGAAGCCGGGACTGACGGCAAGGGATTGTTAACGGATAGATGCGATGATGGGCGCGCGCCGATAGCTGGAGAGTGACGCGGCGTCCAAGGTGAAGCCCCGCTCCGGACACAGCGGTAGCCAATCCGAAAAAGCCGGATGCGGGGTGGACCCTGCGCCACCGATCCTGCTTCATCTTGGCCAATACAACTCCGGGGGAGTCCGAAGGACGGGGGCAGAGCCCCCCTCTTCGGAGCAACGGCCGCACCCGGTGCCCCGCCCGACCACTGCGCCACCGCACCGCGGCACGCGGTGCCACCGCGGTCGTGGCGCAGGCCGCAGGCCGAGCCACGCCGCCGCGCCCGGGTCCCGGCGCAGCCGGGAGCCTCAGCCCTCGAGCAGCGCGCGCGCGGCCGCCCGGGCCGCTTCGGTGACGGTGTCGCCCGAGAGCATCCGCGCGACCTCGTCGATCCGGTCCCGCGCATCCAGTGGGGTCACCCGGCTCAGGGTCACCTCGCCCTCCACCTGCTTGGCCACGCGCCAGTGATGCGCACCAAGCGCCGCGACCTGCGGCGAATGGGTCACCACCAGCACCTGCCCGCCCTCGGCCAGCGCCTTGAGCCTGCGGCCGACGGCATCCGCCGTGGCCCCGCCGACGCCGCGGTCGATCTCGTCGAAGATCATCGTCACGCCGCGATCCTCGCCGGTCAGGCAGACCTTCAGCGCCAGCAGGAACCGCGACAGCTCACCGCCCGAGGCGATGCGGTTGAGCGGGCCCGGCGGCGCGCCGGGGGTGGTCGCCACGGTGAAGGTCACCACCTGCGCGCCCTCGGGGCCCGGAGGGGCCTCGGCGATCTCGGTGGTGAAGACCGCGCGCTCCATCTTGAGGGGCGCCAGTTCCGCCGCCATGGCGGCGTCAAGGCGGCGGGCGGCCTCGGTCCGGGCCGCCGCGAGCCGAGCCGCGGCCGCGTCATAGGCGCGCTCCGCGTCCCGCGCGGCAGCGGAAAGGCCGGCGATCTCCCCCGCCCCGCCATCGAGCGCGGCCAGGCGCCCGCGCAGCTCATCGGCGAGGCCGGCGAGATCGTCGGGCGCGACCCCGTGCTTGCGCGCCAGCGCGCGCAGCGCGAAGAGCCGCTCCTCGGTCTCTTCCAGCTCGGCCGGGTTGAACTCCAGCGCCTCGGCGAAGCGCTCAACGCCGGCCTGCGCCTCGGTCAGCTCGACCGCCGCGCGCTCCAGCGCCGCCAGCGCCGCGTCGAGCCCGCCCTCGGCCTTGTCCGAGACCCCCTCGAGCCAGCGGCGCGCGTCGCCCATCGCGCCCTCGGCCCCCTCCAGCCCGAGGGCGGCGGCGGCGCGGGCGACATCGTTGCGCATCCGCTCGGCCCCCTGCATCAGGCGGCGGCGGGCGTCGAGGGTTTCCTCCTCGCCCGGCTGCGGGTCCAGCCCGTCCAGCTCGGTCACGGCGTGACGCAGGAAATCCTCTTCGGCGCGCATCTCGGCCAGCCGCGCCTCGGCGGCCTCGAGCGCCTTTTGCGCCGCGCGGCGGGCCGCGAAGGCCGCGCGCGTCTCGGCCAGAAGCGCGTCATGGCCGCCGAAGGCGTCCAGCATGGCGCGGTGCTGGCGCGGGTCCAGCAAGCCGCGGTCGTCCTGCTGCCCGTGCAGCTCGACCAGCGTGTCGGACAGCGCGCGCAGCACCTCGCCGCTGGCGCGGCGGTCGTTGATCCAGGCGGTCTTGCGGCCCTCCGGGGTGTTCACGCGGCGCAGGATCAGCTCGTCGCCCGCAGGCAGCCCGGCCTCCTCGAGGATGGCGCGGGCGGGGTGCGACGATGACAGCGCGAACTCGGCCACGACCTCGCCCTGTTCGGCCCCTGCGCGCACGAGGTCGGCACGGCCGCGCCAGCCGAGGACAAAACCGAGACTGTCGAGCAGGATCGACTTGCCGGCCCCGGTTTCGCCGGTCAGCACGTTGAGCCCCGGCTGGAAGGCAAGCTCCAGCCGGTCGATGATCAGCATGTTCCGGATGTCGAGGTGACGCAGCATGGCGCGCTTGTGTCCCCTAGCCCCGCGGCCCCGTCAAGGGCGGGCCCGCGTTCAGAGCCAATCGCCGCGCACGGTCTGGCGCCAGACGTCCCTGAGCCAGCCCTCGCCGCTTGCCTCGGGCGTCAGCTGCTGCCCGGTGAGCTGGCGGAAGGCGTCGTCGTAGAAGGGCGAGGACTGGAAATTGTAGCCGAGGATCGCCCCCGCGGTCTGCGCCTCGTCGGTCAGGCCGAGGGCGAGATAGGCCTCGACCAGCCGCATCAGCGCCTCAGGCGTGTGGCTGGTGGTCTGGAACTGCTCGACCACCACGCGGAAACGGTTGATCGCGGCGGTGTAATGCTGGCCCCGCAGGTAGTAGCGGCCGATTTCCATCTCCTTGCCGGCGAGATGGTCGAAGGCGAGGTCGAAGCGCAGGATCGCATCCTGGGCGTATTCGCTGTCGGGATAGCGTTCGATCACAAGGCGCAGCGCCTGCAGCGCCTGGAAGGTGATGCCCTGGTCACGGCCGACCTGGTCGATCTGGTCGTAATAGCTGAGTGCAAGGAGGTATTGCGCGTAGGCGGCATCTTCCTCGCCCGGATAAAACTCGAGATACCGCTGGGCCGCGATGCGGGCGTTCTCGTAATCCTCGGCGGCGTGGTAGGAGAAGGCCGCCATGATCAGCGCGCGGCTGGCCCATTCGGAATAGGGGTGCAGGCGCTCGACCTCGATGAAGAGGGCGGCGGCATCCTCGGCATCGCCCTGCTCGAGCTGCGCTTCGGCCTGCTGGAAGATCGTCGCGGCATCCTGTTCCTCGAGCGGAACCTGCGCGTTGCGGCTGGCGAACAGGCCACCGCCATCGCCGCCCCCGAAAAGGCCGCCGCCGCCGAACAGGCCACCCCCGAACAGACCGCCCCCGCCGCCACAGGCCGAGAGCGTCATCACCAGGCAGAGGCCCGTCGTGAGCCCCAGTTTCCGGATCTTGCCATCGGCGCTGCGCTGCATTCTGGACAACCCTGTCTTTCCCCCTCGGTCCGGCGGCCGGGCCACCGGGCTTGACCTTGGTCCTAGCACATTCTTTCTGGGGGCAAAACGCCTGAAATGTCCCGCGGCCGGGACCGGCGCAGGGCCACCGGATCAGGCGACATGCGCCAGGTCGGCGCCGGTAACCCCCATGCCCGGCAGGCGTGCGGCCTGTTCCGGGGTGCATTCCACGAAGCGCCACGCGCCCGGCGTCGAGAACAGCGCGCGCAGGAGCTGGTTGGTCAGCATGTGCCCGGCACGGAAGCCGGTGTAGCGCCCGAGAATCGGCGCGCCGGCCAGCGCGAGATCCCCCAGCGCGTCGAGCATCTTGTGGCGCACGGCCTCGTCCGCGTGGCGCAGCCCGCCGGGGCTGAGAACGGTGTCGCCGTCGACGACCACGGCATTCTCGTAGGTGCCGCCAAGCGCAAGGCCCGCGGCATGCATCGCATCGACATCCGCCTTGCGGCAGAAGGTGCGGCTGTCGCAAAGCTCGCGCACGAAACGCCCGTTGGCGAGGTTGGCGACCCGGCGTTGCCGCCCGATCGCGGCATCGGCGAATTCGATGTCGAACTCCATCACCAGCCCATCGGCCGGAGACAGGCTGGCCTCGGCGGCGCCGTCGGTCACGGTGACGGTCTTCAGAACCTCGATCGCGTGGATCGGCGCACGCTGCCGCTGGATGCCCGCGGAGAGAAAGGCGCGCACGAAGGGCGCGGCGGAGCCGTCGAGAATGGGCAGCTCGGGGCCGTCCACCTCGACCAGCGCGTTGTGGATGCCGCAGCCTGCAAGCGCGGCCATCAGGTGTTCGACCGTCGAGATCTCGCTGCCATCCTCGCCCACCAGCTTGGTGCAGAGGCGGCTCATCGGGACGACGTCGAAGCGGGCGGGGATGAGCGGCGCATCAGGGCGGTCGCTGCGGGCGAACCACAGACCCATGTTCGCGGCCTGCGGCTGCACGGTCATCCGCACGAGGCGGCCACTATGCAGGCCGACGCCGGAAAACTGCACCGCTTGCCTGAGTGTTGCCTGCATCGCTGTCTCCGACCTTCCGCCCGGGTTCTGCCCCGGCTCCGCCCCTGTGGCTGCGCCGGTTTTGGGTCCGGCGGCGTTGCGCGTGGCGCTCCCGCGGCGGAGCGGTCCACTTCATGCTGTGGGGATACCGAGCCGTTGCGCCAGCGACAATTCAAGCTTTATGACGAGTTGCAACAAAGCCCCGGCACATCGGCGAAGTTCTGCCGATTGCCCCGACTTGCCCCCGCAACATTCTGTTTCAAAAAGAAAAAAGGCCGACGCAAGGTCGGCCTTTCGGGGTGTTTCGTGACGGGCTCAGTTGGCCTGTCGGCGCAGGAACGCCGGGATCTCGATCCGCTCCTGCTCGGGGTCGACGATCCCGTCATCCGCCGAGGCCGGGCGGTGATGCGCGGCCGGTGCGGCCTGCGAGGACATCGGCGGCTGACGCCGCTCGGGCTGGGCATGGCCCTCTTCGGCGTGACCCGTCATGCGGTTGATCAGCGAGTTGATGCCGAAGCGCGACTTGTGATGCGCATCGCCCTGCGGTTCGGCGGCCGGGGCAGCCGGGCGCGGCACCTCTTTCTGGATCGCGGCGCGCAGACGCGCCAGCGCTTCGGGGGTGGGTTTGCCGGCCGGGTTGGGCTTGGGCGCGACATAGCCCGTTTCGGCGGGTTCCTGGCGGACCGGCTCGAAGCGCGCGGGCTCGGGGGCGCGGGCGGCGGGCTGGTAGGCCGGGGGCGGCACGTCGTGCTCGTCCAGCAGGTCGTCGTCGTGACCCATGTCGAGGCTGGTGAACAGCGACGGCTCGGGCTGCGGATCGGCGAGCATCGTCGGCTCGGGCTCGACCTCGCGCTGGGGGGCCGGCTGCGGCTGGGGCGCATAGGCGGCGGCCGGCTCGGCGGCCTCGACCGGCTGCGGCTCAGGGGTGGCGGCCACGTAGCTGCGCACCGGCTGCTCGGCCCGCGCCTCGGTCACGTCGATGCCGGTGGCCACGACGCTCACGCGCATCTGGCCTTCCATGTTGGTGTCGAGCGTCGATCCGACGATGATGTTCGCCTCGGGGTCCACTTCCTCGCGGATGCGGTTGGCGGCCTCGTCCAGCTCGAACAGGGTCAGGTCGTAGCCGCCGGTGACGTTGATCAGGACGCCGCGGGCGCCCTTCAGGCTGATCTCGTCGAGCAGCGGGTTGGCGATGGCCTTTTCGGCGGCCTGCAGCGCGCGGCTTTCGCCCTCGGCCTCGCCGGTGCCCATCATGGCCTTGCCCATCTCGTTCATCACCGCGCGCACGTCGGCGAAGTCGAGGTTGATGAGACCCGGCCGCACCATCAGGTCGGTCACGCCCTTCACGCCCTGGTAGAGCACGTCATCGGCCAGCGCGAAGGCCTCGGTGAAGGTGGTCTTCTCGTTGGCGAGGCGGAACAGGTTCTGGTTCGGGATGATGATCAGCGTATCGACGACGCGCTGCAGCTGCTCGATGCCCTCGTCGGCCTGGCGCATCCGCTTCACGCCCTCGAACTGGAAGGGCTTGGTCACGACACCCACGGTCAGCACGCCCAGCTCGCGCGCGGCCTGCGCGATGATCGGGGCAGCGCCCGTGCCGGTGCCGCCGCCCATGCCGGCGGTGATGAAGCACATGTGCGCACCGGCGAGGTGATCGACGATTTCCTCGATCGACTCTTCGGCGGCCGAGGCTCCGACGGCGGGCCGGGCCCCCGCGCCGAGGCCCTCGGTCACCCGCGCGCCCATCTGGATCTTGGCATGCGCGCGCGACTGCGCCAGCGCCTGCGCATCGGTGTTGGCCACGACGAACTCGCACCCGTCGAGGCTTTGGTCGATCATGTTGTTGACCGCATTGCCCCCGGCCCCGCCGACGCCGAAGACGGTGATCCGCGGCTTGAGGTCCGGCTGCGTCCCGGCCGGCATCATCAGGTTCAGTGTCATGGGTCTGTCCGCCTGTTCAACGATCTTGATGGTCATCGACCCCGGTCTTGTCGCCGGGATGCCGTTTTTTGCCTCTGATTGCCCTTCAGACTACCCGGTTCCACGGGCGGCGTCACGCGGAAATTCAGGGAATTCCGCGAAATATGGGGCGAGAATCCGCCGATACGGGCGGGTTTAGAGGTCGACCACCAGATCAGGGGGTTACCAGTTGTCGCGGAACCATCTGACGGCCCGCTTCAGACTGCGCGCGGGCAACCGTTCGGCCGGGGTTTCGAAATCCCACCACTCGTCCTGCGGGTAGGCCGCGAAAAGGGCAAGCCCCACCGCCGCCGAAAACGCCGGCCCACAGGCCGATTGCGGCAGGCCCTGCACCCGCAGCGGACGCCCGAGGCGGACCTGGTTGCCGAGGATGCGGCTCGCCAGACCGTCAAGGCCGGGGATCTGGCTCGCGCCGCCGGTCAGAACGATGCGCTGGCTCGGCAGATGCTCGAAGCCCGCCGCGTCCAGATGGGCGCGCACCTCTTCGAGGATCTCCTCGACGCGGGGGCGCATGACGCCGATCAGCTCGGCGCGGGTGACGGTGCGGCGGTCGTGGTGCCAGTCGCCGGTCTCGCTCTCCAGCTCGATGATCTCGCGGTCGTCCATGCCGGTGGCGATGACGCCGCCGAAGCGGCACTTGATCCGCTCGGCATGGTTGGCGGGGATCTGAAGACCCTGGCTGATGTCGCCGGTGACATGGTCGCCGCCCATCCGCACCGTGTCGGCAAAAATCATGTGTTTCTTCATGAAGATCGACAGGCTGGTGGTGCCGCCGCCCATGTCGATGCAGGCCGCGCCCAGTTCCTGCTCGTCCTCGACCAGGCTGGAGACGCCCGCCACGTAGGGCGCGCTGGCAAGCCCCGCAAGCTCGAGATCGCAGCGTTTGACGCTGTGCAGAAGCGTCTCGATCGCGTGGGCCTCGATCGACAGCAGGTGCATGTCGACCGACAGGCGGTTGCCGACATGGCCGCGCGGATCGGTCAGGCCGGTCCGGTGGTCGAGCGAGAAATTCACCGGCTGCGCATGCAGCACCTCGCGCCCCTGCCCGAGGTCCGGCACATCACAGGCGGCCAGCACGCTGGCGACATCATGGTCGGTCACGGTGCCGCTGGTCAGCGACACCTCGCCGTCCAGCCCATAGCTGCGCGGGCGCGCCCCGGCCAGCGCGACGATAACGTGGTCGACGCGGACCTGCGCCATCTTCTGCGCGGCCTGCACCGCGGTGCGGATCGCGCGCTCGGTTTCCTGGCAGGTGTCGATCTCGCCGAAGCGCACCCCGCGCGAGCGGGTCGTGGCGGCCCCGATGATGCGGAAATTCGCCTGCCCGGCCATCGCGCCGATCCCCTCGGCCGGGGCGGCGGCGTCGGCCTGGTCGAATTTCAGAACGAGGCACGACAGCTTGTGCGTGCCGATGTCCAGAACGGCGATCACGCCGCGCTTCAACGCCTCCTGGCGCTTGGCGCGCATGGCGCGCTGGGATTGGTAGAGCAGGTTCATCCGTTTCGCTCTCCGGGTTCGCCCCCCGCCTCGAACGCGCGGAGCCGGCGCAGCTCCTCCAGCGCCTCGGGGGTCAGTTGCACGGTCAATCGCTCGGGGTTGCGCAGGTCGAGCCGCAGCACGTCGCGCGCAAGGATATCGGTCGCGTCATCGAGCGCGAGCGCCCGGTCCAGCGCCTGCACCGCGCCACGCTCGGGCAAAAGGATGCGGCGGCCATCGGTCAGCACCACGTCCCAGCGCCGCTCGCCCATGCGGACCAGCCCACGCAGCCGGTCGCCGAGGGGGGCCGCGGCGGCGTGAAGCGCCAGCGCCTCGTCAACGACGTGGTCCGCCCCCTCGCCGCCCACCAGCGGCAGCGGCTCGGTCAGCTCGCGGTCGCCCAGCGCGGCGACGAAATGGCCCTCGGCGTCGATGAGGACGGTGCCCTCGCGGGTCTGCCAGATCAGCACGGGCGCGCGCTCCTCGACGGTCACCGACAGGTAGCCGCCACCGCGGATGCGCAGGTCGGCCGAGGCCACGGCCGGCAGCGCCTCGAGGCGCTGGCGCAGGGCGGCAAGGTCCAGGTCGAAGGACGAGACCGGCAGGTCGAGCGCCAGCGCGCCGCGGATCTCCTCGGTCACGGCGGGGCTGGCCCCCTCGATGCCGAGGACATTGACGCGGAACTCGGGGCGGCCCTCGATCTCGCGGCGCAGCTCCTGCACGGTCTCGACCATCGCGGTGCGGCGGTCCTCGTCCCCGACGTAAAGGCCCAGCGTCAGCACAACCGCAAAGGCGGGAAGACCCACGCGCACCACCTTGCGGAACAGCGGCGTCAGCCACAGGCGCTGCACGCGGTAAGCCCAGATCGAAGGCGCAGGGTCGCGGGGTGGCTCGGCCGCCGCGGCACGGCGGGGCGGCCCGCTCGCCGCGGCTCCGCGCGCCGGTTCAGTGGCCGGGGTCGCGGGGCCCTGCTCCATCGCCGCGGCAGCGCGGCGGGGATCGCGGGCCGCAGCCCCCTCGCGCCGGGTCAGGGGCGGTTCCGCCGCGCGGCGGGCGATCAGCGGTCGCATGACGCGTCCTCCACCAGCCAACGGCACAAGGCACCGAAGTCGAAGCCCCGCACCGCCGCCTGTTCCGGCGTGAGCGAGGTGGGCGTCATCCCCGGCTGGGTGTTCGTCTCCAGCAGGATCAGCCCCTCCATCCCCCGCGCTTCGTCCCAGCGGAAATCCGTGCGGCTGACGCCCCGGCAGCCGAGAACGCGATGCGCCGTGGTGGCCATCGCCATGCAGGCATCGAAGATCTCGGCCGGGATCTCGGCCGGCACGACATGGCGCGAGCCGCCGGGCTTGTACTTGGCGTCGTAATCATACCAGCCATCGGTCAGGATGTCGGTCACGGTCAGCGCGCCGGGGTCGCCCGGACCGTCGCCCATGACCGAGCAGGTCAGCTCGCGGCCCTTGACGAAAGCCTCGACCATCACGTGAGCCGGCATCGCCTCCGACAGGCGCGGCGGCGCGTTGGCGCCTTCGGTCACAAGGTAGACGCCGACCGACGAGCCTTCGTTGTTGGGCTTGACGACATAGGGGGGCGGCAGGACGTGCCGGGCCATCACCTCGGCCTTGGAGGCGATCACGCTCTCGACCACGGGCAGCCCGTGGGCGCGGTAGACCTCCTTGGTGCGGGCCTTGTCCATGGCCAGCGCCGAGGCCAGAACCCCGGAATGGGTGTAGGGGATGCGCAGCCATTCCAGCAGCCCCTGCACGCAGCCATCCTCGCCCCAGCGGCCATGGAGCGCGTTGAAGCAGACATCGGGCTTGAGATCGGCCAGCACGGCGGGCAGGTCGGGGCCGCAATCGACCTCGACCACCCGGAAGGCTTCATCCCTCAGCGCCTGCGCGCAACCACGGCCCGTCGAGAGCGACACTTCCCGTTCCGAGGAAGGTCCACCCATGAGAACCGCGACGAGGGGCGATGTGCTGCTCGAACCCGCCACCTGTGCCTCTATCCTCCGCCGGATTCTTTTGCCCGGTCGGATGCTGTCGGGGCTTTGCCCCTTTTGCTCTTTTCGGGGCCGTGCCCCGTATCATGCGCCCCTGCTCAGGGCGTCATGTCATGCGCCGGTCGTCCGACGCGCATGATTTCCCATTGTAGCTCTATTCCCTGCGTCTCGAAAACCTTTTTTCGAACTTCTTCACCGAGGGCCTCGAGATCGGCGGCGCTGGCCCCGCCGGTGTTGATCATGAAGTTGGAATGCATCTGCGACATCTGCGCCCCGCCACGGGTCGCGCCGCGCATCCCCGCCTTGTCGATGACCTTCCACGCCTTCAACTCGTGGGTGTCGTCGGCCCGGCCTGTCGAGGAAAACCCGGCCGGGTTGCGAAAGGTGGAACCGGCGCTGCGGTCCCTGGTGGGCTGGCTCGCGTCGCGCTTCGCCAGTTGGTCCGCCATCCGCGCCTCGAGCGCCGCGGGTTCGCCGGGATCGGCGCGGAACGTGACCTCGGTCACGATGCTGTCGGCGGGCAAATCGGTCTGGCGATAGGCGAAGCCGATATCGCGCGCGCGGCGCGTCTCGAGGCGGCCATCGCGGTGGACCAGCCGCACCGTGACCGCGTGATCGGCGACGTAGGAGCCGTAACAGCCCGCGTTCATGCGCAGGGCCCCGCCGATGGAGCCGGGGATGGTGCGCAGAAAGGTCAGGTCGCGGCCCGCCTCGGCGGCTTTCCGGGCGACATGGGCGTCGAGTGCCGCGGCCCCCGCGGTGACCTGTTCGCCCTCGACACGGATGGCGCTGAAGCCGCGGCCCAGCCGGATGACGACACCGGGCAAGCCGCCGTCACGCACGATCAGGTTCGAGCCGACGCCCATGGGAAAGACCGGCACCGACGGGACGAGCGCCGCAAGGAAACTGCGCAGGTCCTCTTCGTCGGCGGGTTGGTAGAGCCAGTCGGCCGGACCGCCCACGCGCAGCCATGTCAGATCGGCAAGCGGCCGGTCCGGCGTCAGCCGTCCGCGCAGATCGGGCGCGGCTTGCGCAAACAGCTCGGACGGGTCACGGGGCATGGTCATGCCGACCGGGATACCGGGCGGGCCTTTGCGCGGCAAGCCATGGCGTCACTCTCCGGGATGCTCAGGCTCGCGCGGGGCGAGCAGGCCGGCCAGGCGCTGGCCCGCCCGGATGATCGGCCAGCGCAGGACCGAGGCCCCGGCGGCCATGACGAGCAGGCCCCAGACCGGCCCCATGGCAAAGGTCACGAGCCCCAGAAGCGGGATACCCGTGGCGATCAGCGTCCACGCGGCGGGCCAGTGGTAGCGCGCGGGGGCCATGCCCGCGGCACAGGCGGCGACGATCCAGAGACAGGCGAGGGTCAAGGACAGGGGCATTGCGTCACGCTCCTCGATCCTTGCAGGCGTGGTGCGACGCGGCGCATGTCAGTCCGACGCCCCCGCCCCGCCCAGGTCCGCGAGCCGCGCGGGCAGGCCATGGGCCCATGCGGAAATCGTGCCGGCCCCGAGGCAGACGACCATGTCGCCCGGCCGGGCCTGTTCGCGCACGAGGCGCTCGAGGTCATCCTCGGACAGCAGCGCACGGGCATGGCGGTGGCCGTGCCGGATCAGGCCCGCGACGAGGTCGTCGCGGCTGGCGCCCTCGATCGGGTCTTCGCCCGCGGCATAGACCTCGGCGATGGCGACGACATCGGCGTCGTTGAAACAGGCGCAGAACTCTTCGAACAGGCTCGACAGGCGCGAGTAGCGGTGCGGCTGGTGGACGGCGATGACGCGGCCCCCGCCCTCCGTGCCGATGGCCTGCCGCGCGGCGCGCAGCACGGCGGCGATCTCGACCGGGTGATGGCCGTAATCGTCGATCACGGTGATGCCGCCCACCTCGCCCACCTTGGTGAAGCGGCGGTTCACGCCCTTGAAGCCCGCCAGCGCGGCGCGGATCTCGGACGTCTTCATGCCGAGGTGGCGCGCGACGGCGACGGCGGCCAAGGCATTGCTGACGTTATGATCGCCCGGCATCGGCAGGCTGCAGCCCTCGATCACCTGCCCCTCGGCCTGCAGCGCGATGTCGAACTGCGCCACGCCGCCCTTGTAGGTCAGGTTCACCGCCCGAACGTCGGCCTGCGCGTTGAAGCCGAAGGTCACCACGCGGCGGTCGGTGATCCGGCCCACCAGCGCCTGCACCTCGGGGTGGTCGGTGCAGCAGACGGCTAGGCCGTAGAAGGGGATGTTCGAGACGAAATCGAGAAACCCGCGGCGCAGGTTCTCGATCGTGCCCCAATGCTCCATGTGCTCGGGGTCGATGTTGGTGACGATGGCGATGGTCGCGGGCAGGCGGTTGAAGGTGCCGTCGCTCTCGTCGGCCTCGACCACCATCCAGTCGCCCTGCCCCACCCGCGCGTTCGAGCCATAGGCGTGGATGATGCCGCCGTTGATCACGGTCGGATCGACGCCCCCCGCGTCCAGCAGCGTGGCGACCAGCGTGGTGGTCGTCGTCTTGCCATGGGTGCCCGCCACCGCGATGTTGAGGCGCAGGCGCATCAGCTCGGCCAGCATCTCGGCCCGGCGCACGACGGGCAGGCCGCGCAGGCGGGCGGCGTCCAGTTCGGGGTTGCCCGGCTTGATCGCCGAGGAGATCACCACGACCTCGGCCCCCTCGAGGTTCTCGGGCCGCTGCCCGAAATGGACCCGCGCGCCCAGCCCCTCCAGCCGCTCGGTGATCTTCGAGGGTTTCAGGTCGCTGCCCTGCACGTCGTAGCCGTGGTTCAGCAGCACCTCGGCGATGCCCGACATGCCGATCCCCCCGATGCCGACGAAATGGATCGGGCCGAGCTTGGTCGGCAGTTTGGTTGCGGCGGCACTCATGCGGCTCCTTTCCGCGCCAGTTCCTCGACCAGGGCTGCCAGCCTCTCGGCGGCGTCGGGGACACCGGCGGACAGGGCGGCCTGCGCCATGGCATCGGCGGCGGCGGGTTCTGTCAGAATGGTTTCGATGGCCTGCGCCAGACCGTCGGGCGTCAGGCGGGATTCGGAGATCATCACGGCGGCGTTGACATCCACCAGACCCGCGGCATTCGCCGCCGGGTGGTTCGCGGTCGCCGCGGCATAGGGGAGCAGGATCGCGGGGCGGCCGATCACGCTGATATCGGCGACCGAGGACGCGCCCGCGCGGCTGATGACAAGCTGCGCCTCCGAGAGGCGGCGGGGCATGTCGCGGAAGAAGGGCTCGACCTCGGCGCGGACGCCGATCCGCCGGTAGGCCTCGGTCACGCGCGCGTGATCCTCGGGCCGGGCCTGCTGCGCGATGCGCAGATGCCCGCGCAGCCCATCGGGCAGGCGGGCGACGGCCTCGGGCACGCAATCGGCCAGGATACGCGCGCCCTGGCTGCCGCCGAAGACCAGAAGGCTCATCGGCCAGTCGCCCGGCGGCATGTAGGGCGCGCCCGCGCGCTCGAGCACCGCGGCCCGCACGGGGTTGCCGGTGTGGACCCCCTCCACCCCCTCGGGCAGGACGGTCGGCCAGGTGCCGCAGGCCACCACGTCGACGCGCCGCGCGAACAGCCGGTTCACCCGGCCGAGGATGCCGTTCTGCTCATGCAGCATCACCGGCGTCCGCGTCAGCCACGCCGCGGCCATGGCGGGGATCGTGGGATAGCCGCCGAAGCCGACCACCACGTCGGGTTTCTCGCGCCACATCCGCAGCGTCGCGCCGAGGATGCCGCCGAGAATGCGGAAAGGGGCGACCAGCCTCGCCGCCACGCCGCCGCGCGCGAAGGTGGCCGAGGCCACCTGCCGCACGCCGACCGCGTGGGAAAAGCCGTCGGTGTAGCGCGCGCCGCGCGCATCGGTCGACAGCGTCACCCGCCAGCCGCGGCGCAGCATCACCTCGGACAGCGCCTGCGCCGGGAACATGTGACCGCCGGTGCCACCGGCCGCGATGATGAGATGGGGGTTCGAGGGCGTCATGATCCTACCTGTGCCGCGACAGCAGGATGTCGCCGATCTCGCCCTGCGGGCGCGAGCGGGTGAAGGCCAGGATCATCCCCACCGCGACCCCCGTGGCGATCAGGGACGAGCCGCCATAGCTGACGAAGGGCAGCGTCATCCCCTTGGCGGGCAAAAGCCGAACCGCCACGCCGAGATTGATGAAGGCCTGCAGCGCCAGCAGGCTGATCAGCCCGGTGCCCGCCAGCCGGATGAACGGGTCGCGCTCGCGGATCAGCCGGAACAGGCCGCGCAGCGTGATGGTGGCGAAAAGCGCGATGATCAGCACGACAAGGACCACGCCGTATTCCTCGGCCGCGACCGCGATGATGAAGTCGGTATGGGCGTCCGGCAGCGTCCAGCGCACCGTCCCCTCGCCCAGCCCCGCGCCGAACAGCCCGCCGTTGCGGATCGCGTCGGTGGCATAGCCGATCTGGGTGTTGGGGTCGATCTCGTTCGACAGGAACCCGTCGATCCGGCGTGCGACGTGCTCCGAGTTGGCATAGGCGAAAGCGCCGCCCAGCGCCACGACGCCCATCACCGCAAACAGGATCATCATCGGCGCACCGGCGACGAAATAGATCACCGACCAGGCGAAGACGACCAGCGCGGCCTGCCCGAAATCGGGCTGCATCACCAGGAAACCCACGATGGTCATCATCACCACCAGCGACACGGTCTTGCCCGGCGGGCCGCCGATCTCCTGGCTGGCGGCGATCATCCAGGCGGTGAAGACGACGAAGACCGGCTTGAGGAATTCCGAGGGCTGGATCGAGGCGAAGCCGAGCGAATACCACCGCGTCGCGCCCTGCCCGAAATCCGTGCCGAAGGCCGGCAGCATCGCAAGCGCGCCGACCGCCGCGAAAAAGCCCAGCACGCCGAGCCGGCGGATCGTGACAGGCGCCAGCATCGACACGAGGATCATCACACTCAACCCCAGCCCGCCGAAGGCGGCCTGCCGGATCACGTAGTGGAACGGGTCATGGCCGTTGCGCTCGGCCAGGGGCGGCGAAGCGGCGAAGCCCAGCAGGATGCCGATGGCGAACAGCGTCAGAACGCAGAAGATCGTCATCCGGTCCACCGTCCTCCACCACCGTGGAAGAACGGCCTCGCCTGACTGCACGATCACCGTGCCATGCGCGATTTCCGTCATGGGTCTGCCCGCCCGTTTCTTGCCGTTGCCTGCCTCAGGATCGCCCGTTTTCCGGGTCTGAGTCCCAGCCTAGCGCGAAACGCGATCCGGGGCCAGCCTTTGCTTGACTGTTGCGCCGGGGCCTCGGTCATGGCCCATGGGTCTTGGGGCACGGCGCGGCCCCGGCGCGCGACCCGGTCAGCGCCCGCCGTCGGACGAGAGGCGGGCCACCTGCTCCATGAAATCCCGCCCGCGATGCTCGAAACTGTCGTATTGGTCGAAGCTCGCCGCCGCGGGCGCAAGCAGCACCGTGTCGCCCGGCTCCGCCTCGGCCGCGGCGCGCGCGACCGCGGTGGCCATGTCGCCGCAGACCTCGTGGGGCACGTCGCCCAGGTGCAGGGCGAAACCCGCGGCCTCGCGTCCGATGACATAGGCCTTCACCACCTCGCCCGCGGCGGGGCGCAGCGCCGCCAGCCCGCCCTCCTTCTCCAGCCCGCCGCAGATCCAGCGGATGCGCTTGAAAGCCCCCAAGGCCTTGACCGCCGCGTCCACATTCGTGGCCTTGCTGTCATTGACGAAGGAGACGCCATTGATCTCGGCCACGCGCTGCGAGCGGTGGGGCAGGCCCTCGAAGGAGTGAAAGGCGGCCTCGATCTCCTTCGGGGCCAGCCCCAGGGCGCGGGCCGCGCCATAGGCGCAGGCGGCGTTCTGGTGATTGTGCGACCCCGGCAGCCCCGGCACGCCCCGCAGGTCGATCGAGGCGACCTGGCGCGCCTTGCGCATCTCCGACAGCCACCCCTTGCGCGCGACAAGGTCCCAGCCCGGCCCCGCGATCTTCTGCGACGCGACCCGGATCACGGCCATGTCCCCCGGCCCCTCGGCCAGCCGGTTGGCAAGGTAGCGCCCCTCGTCCTCGTCCACGCCGATCACGGCCCGGTCCGGCCCGCCCATGGTGAAAAGCCGCGCCTTGGCGGCGAAATAGCCGCCCATGCCGCCATGCCGGGCGAGGTGATCGGGCGAGAGATTGGTGAAGACCGCCACGTCCGGCGTCAGCGCGCGCGCCAGGTCGATCTGGTAGGAGCTGAGCTCCAGCACCACCACGCCCCCCTCCTCGGGCGGGTCGATGTCGAGCACCCCGCGCCCGATGTTGCCGGCCAGCTGCACGGGCCTGCCCGCCACCGTCAGGATATGTGCGATCAGCGCCGAGGTGGTGGATTTCCCGTTCGAGCCGGTGACCGCCACGACCTTGGGCGGCTCCTCCATCTCGTCCCAGCCCTGCAGGCCCAGCGACCGGAAGAACAGGCCCACGTCATTGTCGACCGGCACCCCTGCCGCCCAGGCCGCCGCGATGGCGCGATGCGGCGCGGGGTAGAGATGCGGGATACCGGGCGAGACGATCAACGCCGCCACCCCCTCGAAGGCACCCGGCGCGCCCGGATCCCAGGGGACGAAGCCCTCGGCCTCGGCCGCCGCGCGCCCCGCCGCCCCGGCGTCCCAGCAGAGCGCCTCGGCGCCGCCCGCCCTGAGCGCACGCGCCGTGGCAAGCCCCGAGCGGCCCAGCCCCAGCACGCCCACGCGATGCCCCTCGAACCCCTGAACAGGTATCATCCCACCACCCCCGTCATGTACCGCCCGGCCGCCCGATACGGGCCTTGATATGGGCCTCGATCCGGGCCTCGATCCACGCCACGCGCGCGGCGACCGTCCCCTTCGGAAGGATGTCTATCTCATATCCCGCGGCAGGAAAGGCCCCAAGCAGGCGCCCGTATTCCGACAGAGCCGCATCGAACCCATGGCGCCGCTCGGCGTCGCGCTCGAACAGCTCGGGCCAGGGCGGTGCGAGAAACACCGTTCCGGCATAGCGCAGCCCCGGATCGGGCACCGGCTCGCCCAGCGCCGCAAGCCCCGAGAGCGCATCCACTGCCGAGCGGTCGAAGATCACGGGCCCGGTCATGGCCTGGGCCTGCGCATGATCCTCGACCGACAGCGCAAGACAGGCCCGCAGGAAGCCGGGCAGGTCTTCCCAGGGCGCAGGGCCGCCCGCGCGCAGGACCCGCCGGCCCGGCTCCGGTACGGTGCGAAACCCGCGCACCGACAGCGCCGCAAGCAGCGTCGACTTGCCGCCGCCAGAACAGCCGGAGAGCACGAAGAGATGCTCCATCCCCTTCATCTTCCCCCAAATACGGCCGCCGGAGGCGTCCCGAACCCTGCCACCCGCACGACCGCCCGAAAAAACAGCGCAGCGCCCGCCACCGGGCCCCGCGCCGCGTGCGCGGCGCGCTCCCCCCGCCGCGCTCAACGCGGCGCGCTTTGGTCCACCGCGCTCAACGCGGCGCGCCTTGGTCCACCGCGAATGACCCGGTTTGCCTCACTCCGCCCCGAAATACGCCGCGAGCGCCAGGATCTCTTCATCCCCGAGGCGGGCGGCGACCGTGACCATCGCCTGGTTGGGCCGTGCCCCCACGCGATACTGGAACAGGGCGCGGATCATCTCGTCGCGCCCGAGCCCGTCGATGGCGGGCACCCCCGAGGCGCTGTCCCGGCCCGGCAGGTGGCAGGCGGCGCATTCCGACGCGAGATAGGCCCCGTAGGCGACATCGCCCTCCATCGCCAGCACCGCCTCGGGGACCACCACGTCCTCGGGCGCGGGCGGGGGCGGGGTGGTGGCCAGGCGCACGTAGGTCATCAGGTCGGTGCGCAGCCTCTCCTCGGTCACCGGGGGCAGATCGCCATGCGCGCTGCCCGGCACGACGGCCTCGGGGGCGCTCAGGAAGTCGCGCAGGCTCTCCCGCCCCCAGACAAGCCCGGCCTGCCCGGCCGCGCGCAGAAAGGGCGTGTAGGCGACCCCGTCGACCGACCCGGCGACCCGGCCGTATAGCCCGTGGAGATTGGGGCCCGCCCCATGGGCCTCATCGGCCCCGAGCGTGTGGCAGGCGGCGCAGAGCGCCTCGAAATGCACGCGCCCCGCCTCGGGGTCGCCCCCGCAGGAGGCGAGGATATCGTCGGGATGCGACATCGGCAGATCGGCCCCGACGGCAAGGCCGCTCGCTTGCGGCGCGTCGGCGCCTTGCGACAGGGCGGGCGCGGTGAAGATGGCGAGGGTGGCGAGGGTGGTGGCCACGCCGACCGCGAACGACAGGGGGAATGGACGGCCAGGCGGCCGGGTCAAGATACTCATCATGCAACACACTCACTGAAAACAGCCCGCGGCGCAGCGTGCCGGGGCGACTCGGTCCAACCCCGTCCGGTTACCAAAAACCGACCCGCAAAAAAACCGTCAGCGCAGCTTCAGCGTGGCCAGCCCGATCAGCGCGAGGATGAGCGAGATGATCCAGAAGCGGATCACGACCTGCGGCTCGGCCCAGCCCTTCTTCTCGAAATGGTGGTGGATCGGGGCCATCAGGAAGACGCGCTTGCCGGTCGCCTTGAAATAGGCGACCTGCACGATCACGCTGACCGCCTCGGCCACGAAGAGGCCGCCGACGATCGCCAGCACGATCTCGTGCTTGGTCGAGACCGCGATCGCGCCCAGCGCGCCGCCCAGCGCGAGCGACCCGGTGTCACCCATGAACACGGCGGCGGGTGGCGCGTTGTACCACAAAAAGCCAAGCCCCCCGCCGATCAACCCGGCGGTGAACACCAGCAATTCGCCGGTGCCCGGCACGTAATGCACGTCGAGATACTCGGTGAAATCGACGCGGCCCACGGCATAGGCGATGACCCCCAGCGTCGCGGCCGCGATCATCACCGGCATGATCGCAAGCCCATCCAGACCGTCGGTCAGGTTCACCGCGTTGGCCGAGCCGACGATCACGAACATGGCGAAGGGGATGAAGAGCCAGCCCATGTTGAAGAGGACGTCCTTGAAGACCGGCACGGCCAGTTGGCTGGCCAGCTCCGGGGGATGCACCCAGACCGCCGCGGCCGAGGCGATGCCCGCGATGGCGAAGCCGATCAGCAGCCGCACGCGCCCCGAGACGCCCGCGCTGGTGTTGCGACTGACCTTGGCCCAGTCATCCGCGAAGCCCACGACGCCGAAGGCGACCGTGGTGAAGAGCACGATCCAGACATAGGGGTTGTCGAGCCGCGCCCACATGAGCGTGGACAGCGTCAGCGCCGCAAGGATCAGCAGGCCGCCCATGGTGGGCGTTCCGGCCTTGGTGGCGATGTGATGGGCCGGGCCATCCTCGCGGATCGGCTGGCCCGCGGCATATTTGCGGCGCAGCGCGTTGATCAGGGGGCGGCCGAAGATGAAGCCGAAGATCAGCGCGGTGAAGAATGCGCCACCGGCGCGAAAGGTGATGTAGCGAAAGAGGTTGAAGACATCCCCGCCATCCGACAGCTCACTCAGCCAATACAACATCTAGCGGGGCCCTCGCCTGTGATCCGCAGCCGATTGCCCCAGTTTGCGCAAGGCGTCAACCACGCGGGACACCTTGATCCCCTTGGAGCCCTTCAGAAGCAGCACATCGCCCGGCACCAGCGTCGCGGGCAGGGCCGCGACCATCTCGTCGGCGCTCTCGGCGTGCAGACCGCGCAGCGCGCCGGGCAGCGCCGCGTGCAGATGCGCCATCAGCGGGCCGACGGTGTGGACGGGGGTGATGCGCGCCATGGCGGGGTGATCGGCGATGGCGGCATGGAGCGCGGGGCCGGTCGGCCCAAGCTCCAGCATGTCGCCCAGCACCGCGATGCGCCGTCCGCGGCCCTGCGGGTCGGTCGCGGCCAGCACCTCGAGCGCGGCGGCGACCGAGGCGGGAGTGGCGTTGAAGGCGTCGTCGATCAGCTCGATGGCCAGCGCGTCGGTCTCGCTCAAGGTGATCCGCTCGCGCGTGCCGCGCCCGTCGAAGGGGGTCCAACCCGAAAGCGCCAGCGCCGCCTCGGTCGGGTCGGCGCCCGCAGCCTCGGCCGCCGCAAGCGCGATCAGCGCGTTCATCGCGTAGTGCCGCCCCGGCGCGCCGATGCGGAAAAGCCGCTCCTGCCCGTGCAGATCGGCCCGGATGACCGTCGCGCTGTCCGAGAGCTGCGCCTCGATCAGCCGGGCCTCGGCGCCCTCGGCCTCGCCGAAGCGGATGAGGTTTGCCCCGCAAGCCCTTGCCTTGTCGAAGAGAATACCCGCCGTCTCCACATCGGCATGGGCCAGCGCGATGCCGCCGTCGCCCAGCCCATCGTAAATCGCCGCCTTTTCATGCGCGATGCCCTCGATCACGCCGAAGGCCTCCAGATGCGCGGGGGCAACGGTGGTCACCACGGCGACATGCGGGCGGGCGAGCCGGGCCAGCGGCGCGATCTCGCCGGGGTGGTTCATGCCGATCTCGATGATCGCGTATTCGGTGTCGGCGGGCATCCGCGCCAGCGTGACGGGCACGCCCCAATGGTTGTTGAACGAGGCCTCGGCGGCATGGGTCCGGCCCTGCCGGGCCAGCGCGGTGCGCAGCATCTCCTTGACCGTCGTCTTGCCAACCGAGCCGGTCACGGCGATCACCTTGGCCTTGGTCCGTGTGCGCCCTGCCGCGCCCAAGGCGCGCAGCCCGTCCATCACGTCGCCCACCAGCAAAAGCCGCGCGGGGTCCACCCCCTCGGGCACGCGGGAGACGAGCGCCGCCGCCGCCCCCTTGGCCAGCGCGTCGGCGACGAAGTCGTGCCCGTCGCGCGCGGCGGAGAGCGCGACGAAGAGATCTCCCTCGGCCACGTTGCGGCTGTCGATGGAGATGCCGGTGGCCGACCAGTCGCCCGCCACCTGCCCGCCGGTCGCGGCGGCGGCCTCGGCGGCTGTCCAAAGCGCGCTCATGCGATGCCCTCCATTTGCGCGCTCACGCGCGACCCTCCAGCGCGGCCACCGCGACGCTGGCCTGTTCGACATCGTCGAACGGGTAGACCACGTCGCCGACTGTCTGCCCCGTCTCGTGCCCCTTGCCCGCGATCAGAAGCGCATCGCCCGGTTCCAGCGCATCGACGCCGCGCAGGATCGCCTCGGCGCGGTCGCCGACCTCGGTCGCGTCGGGGCAGCCTTGCAGGATCTCCATGCGGATCGCGGCGGGATCTTCGGATCTGGGGTTGTCGTCCGTCACGAACAGAACATCCGCGTGTTCGGCGGCAGCCCGGCCCATCAAGGGCCGCTTGCCCCGGTCCCGGTCGCCGCCCGCGCCGAAGACGACGATCAGCCGGCCCAGCACATGCGGCCGAAGCGCCTTCAGCGCGGTTTCCAGCGCGTCGGGCGTATGGGCGTAATCGACATAGACCGGCGCGCCGTTATCGCGGCGGCCCGCAAGCTGCATCCGCCCGCGCACGCCGGTCAACCGGGGCAACACGGCAAAGACCGCCTCGGGGTCGTCACCCGAGGCGATGGCAAGCCCCGCCGCGGTCAACACGTTCATAGCCTGGAAGCCGCCGATCAACTCGAGCCGGGTCTGCATCTGCCGCCCCTGCCAGCGGAACAACACGTCCTGCCCGGTCTCGTCCAACCTGCGCCCGGTGATCTTGATCGCGGCACCCTCGGCGTATTGGGCGATGCCCATCACCTCGATCTGCCGCGCGGCGCAGGCCTCGGCCACGCGCGGCCCGTAATCATCGTCGAGATTCACGACCGCGACGCCATCCTCGGACAGAAGCTCGGTGAAGAGCCGCAGCTTGGCGGCGAAATAGCTCTCCATGTCGCCGTGATAGTCGAGGTGATCCTGCGTCAGGTTGGTGAAGCCCGCCGCCGCCAGATGCACCGCCTCCATCCTGCGCTGGTCGAGCCCGTGCGAGGACGCCTCCATCGCCACATGCGTCACGCCGGCCTCGGCCATCTCGGCCAGCACGCGGTGCAGCGTCAACGGATCGGGCGTGGTGTGGATGCCCGGCGCGGCATAGGCCCCCTCGACACCGGTGGTTCCGACATTCACCGCCTCGTGGCCGAGGGCCGCCCAGATCTGCCGGGTGAAGCTGGCGACGCTGGTCTTGCCGTTGGTCCCCGTCACGGCGACCACCGTGTCGGGCTGCGCCCCGAACCACAGCGCGGCGGCATGGGCGAGGGCCGCGCGCGCATCCTCGACCACGACAAGGGCGGCGTCCGAACCAGCCAGCTCTTCGGCCGCGATCTCGGCGCCCTCGCGGTCGGTCAGGATCGCGCCCGCGCCCATGCGCAGGGCGTACTGGATGAAGTCGCCGCCGTGGACGCGGCTGCCGGGAAGGGCTGCGAACAACGCCCCGCGCGCCACCTTGCGGCTGTCGAGCGCAAGGCCCGTGACGGCGACATCGCTGCCGCGGCGGGGCGTCAGCCCCAATTCAGACAGTTGCCGTGTCCGAGGCGCCATGCCCCCACCCCCGCGCGATCATCTCGAGGAGCTGGATAGCGCATCCATGGCGAGGGGTTCAATCTCGGGTCTCAGCCCCATGAGCGGCGCGCTGCGGCGGATGATCTCGGCGGCGACGGGAACGGCGGTCCAACCGGCGGTGCGGCGCGGCTCGGGGCCAGAGGTCTCGACAGGCTCCTGCAGCGTGGTGATCAGCACGTAGCGCGGGTCATGCATCGGAAAGGCCGAGGCGAAGGTCGCCAGGTTGCGGTCTTCGTAATACCCGCCCGTGGGGCGCGGCAGGTCGGCGGTGCCGGTCTTGCCGCCCACGCTGTAGCCCTCGACCTCGCCGAAGCTGGCGGTGCCCTCGGTCACGACGGCGCGCATCAGCCCGCGCATGGCGCGGCTTGTCTCCTCCGAGATCAGCCGCTCGCCCTGCTGGGGTCCGTCCTGCCGCAGCAGCGTGGGCGCGATGCGGGTGCCGCCGTTCACCATCGTGGCATAGGCCCCCGCAAGCTGCACCAGCGAGGTCGAGACGCCATGCCCGTAGGAAATCGTCATCGTCGACAGCTCGCCCCAGCGATCCGGCACGAGCGGGCGGGCGTTGGTGGCCTCGACGATCTCGACCGGGGCCGGTTCAAGAAGGCCCAGCTGCTCGAGAAAGGCGCGTTGCCGCTCGCCGCCGATGACCTGCGCGATGCGGGCCGTTCCGATGTTGGAGGAATGGATGAAGACGTCATGGACCGACTGCGATGCGCCATAGCTGCGGAAGTCGCGGATCGAGAAGCCCGCCATCCGCAAGGGGCCGCGCGTGTCGATCATGTCATCCACGGACACCAGCCCCAGCTCCAGCGCCTGCGCGATGGTGAAGGCCTTGAAAACGCTGCCCAGCTCGTAGACCCCCTGCACCGCGCGGTTGAACAGCGGGCTGTCGGCGGGGTCGCCCTCGAGCAGGGGGCGGGGGCGCGCGTTGGGGTCGAAATCGGGCAGGCTCGCCATGGCGACGATCTCGCCGGTCTGCACGTCCATCAGGACGGCGGCCGCGCCGCGCGCGTTCATCAGCATCATGCCCCCGGCCAAAACCTCCTCGACGGCGGCCTGCACCGTCAGGTCGATGGACAGCGCGAGCGGCGCGTCGCGGGCGGGGTCGCGGAGGTCCTCGTCGAACATCGCCTCGATGCCCGCGATGCCGATCACCTCGGCGGCGTTCACCGCCTCTTGCCCGAAGCCCGCGCCGCCGAGGATATGGCTGGCAATCGGGCCGTTGGGATAAAGCCGCATCTCGCGCGGGCCGAACAGAAGCCCCGGCTCGCCGAGGTCATGGACCATCTGTTCCTGTTCGGGGCTGAGGTAGCGGCGCAGCCAGAGAAAGCGCCGCTCGGAGGTGAAGCGCGCGTGAAGATCCTCGGCATCCATCTCGGGGAAGATCTCGGCCAGCCCCTCGGCGGCGGCGCGGGGGTCGACGATCTCGTGCGGGTGGGCATAAAGCGCGTTGGTGGCGAAATTGGTCGCCAGCACGCGCCCACGCCGGTCGGTGATGTCGGCGCGCGTGGTGTGGATCGCGGCGCTGGTGGCGATGACGCTGGGCTCTTCGGCCTCGGTCGTGGCAAGGGCCGCCATGCGCAGGCCCACCGACCCGAAGGCCACCAGGAAGACCAGCGCGATCAGCACCAGCCGCCCCTCGGCCCTTTGACGCAGCTTGTCGCGCTGCGCCTCGTGGCGCAGGCGCAGGTTCTCGCGCTGGATCACGTCGGGGTTCTCGCCCTTGGCGCGGGCCTCGAGCACGCGGGCGAGCGGGCGAAGCGGCGTGCGCAGGGTCATGGCAGGCTCTCTCCCTCGGCGGTCGAGGCACTTTCGAGCAGCACCTCGGGCGGCAGCGGATAGGGGATCTGCGTGGCGCGGCCGAACTGTTCGGGGGCCAGCGGCAACAGGCCGAGACGGTCGAAATTGAGGTCGACCAGCTCGCGCAGGCGGTCGGGCCGGTTGAGATAGGCCCATTCCGCGCGCAGGATCGCCAGCCGCTCGCGCTCGGCACCGATGTCGCGCTGCAACCGCTCGACGCGGCGCTCGGCCTGCTGGGTCAGGATGGTCTGGTGATAGGCCCAGTAGCCCAGCGCGATCACGGCCAGCATGCCGAGGATCGTGGCGAAGCCCCGCATCACGACACCTCCGGCATCAGCGGAAGACCCAGCCGCGCGCGGTCGACGGGCGCGGCCGGGGCCTCGGTCCGGGTCGCCACCCGCAGCCGCGAGGAGCGCGCGCGCGGGTTCACGGCGATCTCGTCCTCGTCCGGCGCGATGGCCTTTTTCGGGGTCAGCAGGAAACCGGGGTCGCGCAGCGCCGCCTCGGGCGCGTGGCGCGAACCGCCGCCGCCCTCGCTGGCGCGTTCCGCGAGGAAACGTTTGACCACGCGGTCCTCGAGCGAATGGAAGGTCACGACCGCCAGCATGCCCCCCGGCCTGAGCGCGCGCTCGGCGGCCTCCAGCCCTTCGACCAGTTGCCGCATCTCGTCGTTCACGGCGATGCGGATCGCCTGGAAGCTGCGGGTCGCGGGGTGGCTTTGCCCCGGCTTCTTGCGCGGCAGGCAGCCTTCGACGATGCCCGCCAGCTGCAGGGTCGAGGTGATGCGCCCCTCGGCCCGCTTTGCCACGATGGCCTTGGCGATGCGGCGGGCGGCGCGTTCCTCGCCGTAGTGGAACAGGATGTCGGCCAGAAGCGCCTCGGGCGCGTCGTTGACGATATCCTCGGCCGAGGTGCCCGCCTGCCCCATCCGCATGTCGAGCGGGCCGTCCTTCATGAAGGAAAACCCGCGCTCGGCGCGGTCCAGCTGCATCGAGGACACGCCGAGATCGAGCGTCACCCCGTCGACCGGGCCGCCCGCGAGGGTGTCGAGGTCGGAAAACGTGCCCGCGACCAGCCGCAACCGGTCGCCAAAGGCGTCGGTCCAGCCTGCGGCCAGCTCGAAGGCCAGCGGATCGCGGTCGATGCCGATCACCAGCCCCGCGCCCGCGTCAAGCAAGCCACGGGCGTAGCCACCAGCGCCGAAGGTTCCATCGACCCAGGTGCCCGCGACCGGCGCCACCGCCGCCAGCAGCGGGCGCAGCAGCACGGGAACATGCGGCGCCGCGCCGGTCATTCGTCGTCATCGTCGAACGACGGCTCGTCGTCCGGAAGAAGGGAAAGTGCATCGAAATGCTCATCACCGTTGCTCAATTCTTCCAGCATCGCGGCAAAGGCGGCGGCCTGTGCATCCGCCTGCGCCGGGCTGAGGATGTGGAATTTCTCGCCGTGCCCCTCGAAGACCGCTTCTTCGGTGACGGCGATCCTGTCGCGCAACTCCTGGCTGAGGACGAGCCGCCCGGTGTCGTCGAGCGTGAAGGTGTCGGACATCGACTTGTAGAAATAGACCATCGTGCGCTGGGCATCGGTGCCCTGCTTCATCTTCGAGATCTTCTTCATCAGCCGCGCGTAGCTGTCGGCCGACCAGCATTCGATGTGCTTCTTGCGCGGATCGCCGAAGGTGATGTGCATCTTCAGCGGCTCGCCGGGCGTATAGCCGCGGTCGCAGTTCTGCAGGACGCGACGGAACTTGGCCGGGATCGAGACCCGGCCCTTTCCGTCTACCTTGTTCCGGCTGATGCCGGTGAACTCGCGTTCCACGGGCCTTGCCCTTTTCCTGCCTCAATCGCGCCGTAGTTCGGGCGCCGGGAACGGAAACGGCGGTTTGAGCAAGCTGCCACTGCTCAAACCGCCGCCCTCGTCCCATTGCTGGGTGTCCGACTGCGCAGGCCACCTGGGGGGATGTCTGCTCGCTTGCGCGCCGGATCTCTTTTTTCTGGCGTATGAGATGCCTGTATGAACCTGCCGTTTTTTGTTTTGGTTCAGGCCTTTGCGGCCCGTCGTTTATCTCGTCTGCCGATGGGGAATTGATGCCATGGGAGGCTGTCCCATGCAAACCCTTTTTTCTCCATGTTTGCCCAAGATGTGGGATTGCGGACCCCGGCAAAACAGCATCTTGCGGCCGCTGGAGGCCAATCCAACGCCATCGGTTGTGGTGAATTATCGAGGGGTATCTAAATATTGTAGGGCGCGCCGAATTGGGACGCGCCTCCACCGCATGGGTTTTTCATGGGATCAGGGCGCATTTTTTGCGCCGAAAGGGGCGGGATGGGCCGTCTCGGGGCGGCTCAGGGGGCGGATTGCCCCCGGATCAGCCGCGAATCACCCTGCCCCAGCCTGCGCGCAGGCCAGGATCAGAGGATGCCGCCGTCGATGAACCGCCGCGCGAGCGCGCGGTAGGCCTGCGCCATCGGCCCCTCGCCCGCCGCGATGGGCGTGCCGGCATCGCCCGCCAGCCGCGTGTCGAGGTCGATGGGCAGCGAGCCCAGGAAGGGCAGGCCCAGCTTGTCGGCCTCGGCCCTGACGCCGCCCTCGCCGAAGATATGCGCCTCATGCCCGCACTTGGGGCAATGGTAGACACCCATGTTCTCGACCAGTCCCAGAACCGGGGTCTTCAGCATCTCGAACATGTTGAGCGCCTTGCGCGCATCCAGCAGCGCCACGTCCTGCGGGGTCGAGACGACGATCGCCCCCGTCACCTCGGAGCGTTGGCAGAGCGTCATCGCCACATCGCCCGTTCCGGGCGGCAGGTCGACCAGCAGAACGTCCAGCTCGCCCCATTCCACCTGCGTCAGCATCTGTTGCAGCGCGCCCATCAGCATCGGGCCGCGCCAGACCACGGCCTTTTCCTCGGGCAGCATGAAGCCGATGGACATCAGCGTCACGCCATGGCCGTGCAGCGGGATGATCGTCTTGCCATCGGGCGAAGAGGGGCGCTTGTTCACGCCCATCATGCGCGGCTGGCTCGGCCCGTAGATATCCGCATCGAGCAGGCCGACGCGCTTGCCCTCGCGCGCGAGCGCCACGGCGAGGTTCGAGGACACGGTGGATTTGCCCACGCCGCCCTTGCCCGAGCCGATGGCGAGGATGCTTTTCACGCCCGCGGGGCGCATCGGCCCGGCTTGCGGCGTGGGATGACCGCCGATCTTGAGGCTGGGCGGCTCGCCCGCGGGGGCCGCCGGTTTCGGCGGGGCCTTGGCGGCGGGGCCATGGGCGGTCAGGGCGACCTGCACGCTCTCCACCCCCGGCAGCTTGCCCAGCAGTTGTTCGCAGGCCAGCCGCACGGGGGCCATGCGCTGCGCGGCCTCGGGGCTTTCGGCCTCGAGCACGAAGCTCACCTTGCCGCCGTCGACGCGCAGCGCGCGGATCATGTCGCGGCTGACGACGTCGCCGCCATCGGGCAGGGTCAGGGCGCTCAGGGCTTTCAGGATGCTGTCGCGGGTCTGGCTCATGTCGGGCCTCGGGTCATAGCTGTCTGTGTCACGCGTTCGCGCAGACATAGGACGTCAGCGGCGGGCATGCACCCCCAGAATGACGGCGCCCTGCACCGCCGCGCCCGCCAGCCCGGCGGCCACCAGCGCGCCCGAGATGCCCAGCCATTCGCCAAGCCCGCCGATGGCGAAGGCGCCCAGCGCCACGGTGCCGAAGCCCACCACGATCCACAGGCTCATGACCCGGCCGCGGTAGCCGTCGGGCAGGTCCGACTGGATCGCCGCCTGCATCGAGACGCCGACCCATGTCGCGCAGAACCCCGTCAGCGCGGTCGCGGCCAGCGCCACCGGCCAGGCGGGGGCGAGGCCCATCGCCACGACTGCGCCCTGCCCCGCCATCGCGGCCCACAGGACCGCGGGCGGGATGCGCGCGCCCACCGCGCCGATGCCGGCGGCCTTGAGAAACGCCGCCCCGACCGCGCCGAAGCCCGCCGCCGCGGTCAGCATGCCCAGCCCCGCCGCCCCGCGGGCAAAGGCACCGTCGGCCAGCACCGGCAGAACCTCGAGCGCGCCGCGCACGACCGTGGCGAAGATCAGCGTCAGCAGAAGCGCGAGCCGCACCAGCGGCGCGTCGATGGCGTAGCGCAACCCGTCGCGCAGGTCCGACAGGATCGAGGCGCTTTTGCGCGGCGGCAGGTCGCGGGGTTTGAGCCTTGGAAGAACCAGCAACATCGGGACGTAGCAGGCCACCGACACCCAGAGCGCCACCCCCGCCCCCGCGGTGGCGATGATCCAGCCCGCGACGACCGGGGCCACCAGCCGCGCGAGGTTGAAGTTCAGCGCGGTCACGCTGACGACATGCTGCACCATGCCCGCAGGCACCAGCCGCGGCCCCAGCGACATCCGCACCGGGTGATGCGCCGAGGAGATCACGCCGATCGCCCCCGCCGCCGCCAGCAGCGCGCCCGGCCCCGTCCAGGGCAGCGCCAGCGCCAGCGCGGCCAGCACGCTCGCCATCAGCCCGTTGGTGGTGAAGGAGGCGCGGCGGATGTCCACGCGGTCGGCGATCACGCCGAAGATCGGCCCCAGCACAAGCGCGGGCGCAAGGCTGAGCGCCGCCACGACGCCCACGAAGGCGGCCGAGCCCGTGCGCTCCCACGCGAGCCAACCCAGCGTGACCCGCTGCACCCAGATCGCCTGCACCGCGAAGAAGATGCCGAGAAAGAACAGGCGGAACTGACCGTCCCGAAAGGCACCGCCCGCAAGCCCGGACATGTCAAGAACCCCGTGACGCAACGTCATCTCAAGCCATGCAATTGCTGCAAAGCAGCATTGAGGCATCGTCCGTTGTGCATTCGCAGCATTCGCTTATCTTCGGTTTCAACAAAGGGGGGAATAACACACCCCCTGCGGGACAGAATGTTAGCGCAATCCGGCGCAAGCCCGCACAGCAAAGAGAAAGTCAAAGCCGATGGCATATGTTTCGAGCAACCGCACCACCACGCTGGGCCTCGTCGACCGCCTGACCGAAATCCGCAAGGACATGGCAGACGCGTGGCGCGCCCACCGTGTCTATCGCCAGACCCTCAGCGAATTGCAAGGTCTGTCGATGCGCGAACTGAACGACCTGGGCCTCAACCCCTCGATGCTGCGCTCCATCGCGCTCGAGGCGGCCTACGGCAAGCGGGGCTGACCGACAGCCCACACGAGACGGCGCGGCGACCTTCCTCCTCCCTTGGGTCGCCCGCTCGCGGGTCCATCTCCCTCCTCCCTTGGATGGGTCCGCAAATACCAGGGTCCGGCAACGGGCCACACGGATCGGCTCCCCTCCTCCTCCCTTGGGGACCGTGACGACCGGCGGCGGGATCTCCTCCTCCCTTGATCCCGCCGCCACGAATTCCGCGAAGCTTGGGCTTCGCACCAGGATCGGTGCCTCCTCCTCCCTTGGCGCTGAGCTCCGGCGGCGGCCCCCTCCTCCTCCCTTGGGTGCCGCCGCCACGACATTCCGCGAAGCGCAGGCTTCGCAACAGGAGCGGCGCCTCCTCCTCCCTTGGCGCTGAGCGCCGGCGGCGGCCCCTCCTCCTCCCTTGGGTGCCGCCGCCATGACATTCCGCGAAGCACAGGCTTCGCACCAGGATCGGCGCCTGCTCCTCCCTTTAGGCGCTGAGCTCCGGCGGCGGCCCCTCCTCCTCCCTTGGGTGCCGCCGCCATGACATTCCGCGAAGCACAGGCTTCGCACCAGGATCGGCGCCTGCTCCTCCCTTTAGGCGCTGAGC